>CAYSZE010000365.1:0-11599 GCA_964435255.1 uncultured Oligoflexia bacterium | reverse complement strand
AAATTTATAATCTGGTTGTAAAGTATTAGAACCTAAATTCATTATTTTTAAATCAAAATTATGTAAAAAAGCTAATGCAACAAAGTAACAGCTAGTGGACGCATCTGCTTCTACAGTATAATCATTAAACTGAAAACCGTCTTTATTTTGTATTTCAAATGCAGTTAACTCATGATCATAATTAACTTGTACACCAAATTTTTCTATGGCAGCTATAGTCATTTTCACATAATCAGGTTGGACTAAATTTTCTATACGCTTGATTTTACATTTACTTTTTGATCCTGCAGCAGCAAGTAAAAGACCACTTAAAAATTGACCAGATATATTCCCACTTATTTCACATTCTCCTTGTAATAAACAAGACTTAAGAATAGTAGGTAATTGAGAATCCTGAATATTAGCACCTAATTGATTTAAAGCATAAATTAATGGTGTGATAGGTCTTCGAATCAGTTGAGGATCTGCATTAATATTAGCTATTAATTGCGAACTTTTATGAAAAGTTCGCTGCCAATTTAAAAGCACAGCAGGAAAAAAACGAGCTAAAGTACCAGCTTTTCCAAAGTATAAATCGACTTTCTGCAAAAATTTTACAGCAGGAGGAATAATAGTAACTTCAGCATTAGTGTAATCAATTTCTAATTTAAACCCCAATTTTTCTAAAGAATTTAATCCCCAATAGGAATCATCTGAAAATAAAATACCTTTAATTTTTGTAGGTAAAGGATTCATACCAGCAAGCACAATGGCACGATTTGAAAAACTTTTTGACCCAGGTAACAAAAGTTCATAACTATTCGTTTTTTTTTCAAAACTTTGAACAACAATTTTTGAAATTTTTTCTTTATTATTTAATTCAAATAAAAACTTTTTTTCTTCTAGCATAAGCACACAAATAAGTAATTATAATAATTTCCTAAACATCCAAATATTGAATATAATTGTAAGGAAAACGTTCCAAGCCAGATTATGCCGTATTCATATAGGAAAGCAATAAAAAAATTAAAAAACCATATTCTTGAAACAGTAGTATTTTCAATATATTATAGGTAAACAAAATTTCCACAAATAACACGTTAGCTCTCACTTGCCAGAGAGCTACACTGAGAGGGTTAGCTATATGCTCCATAATTTATTTATTTTGTTCTTTTTTCAAATTCTTTTCAGCATTAATTGCTATGCTCTTAATCAGGCTCCTGTTGTTTTAATTCATGGTTTTACAGGTTGGGGTAGACATGAAATGAAAGGCTTTTACTATTGGGGCGGCTTTAATGATTTACAAGAAGACTTGAAATCTAAAAATTACAAAATTGTAACAGCTTCTGTAGGTCCCTTAAGTTCTAATTATGATAGAGCTGTTGAACTTTATGCTCAATTAAAGGGAAGTTGCGCTGACTACGGCGAATATCATGCACAAAAATATGGACATGCCCGTTTTGGTAGATGTTATCAAACTCCTCTCTTAAACCACTGGGATGAACAACACAAAATTCATTTAATAGGTCATAGTCAAGGAGGACAAACCATAAGAACACTTGTCAAGTTGCTAAAAGAAGGATCAATAGATGAATTTAATTACAACCAAAGAGAACGCAGTGATCTTTTTAGTGGACATAAAGATTGGATTTTAAGCTTAACGACGGTTTCAACACCAAATAATGGAACTTCATTAACTAATATTCTCGATGCCTTTATTCCTACTTTACAATCACTTTTCTCTTATTTTTCAGCAATTGTTAGTATAAAACAAAATTCTTTTTATGACTTTAAATTAGAACATTGGGGACTTGCTAAAAACAACAATGAAAGCATAGCAGAGTATTTTGACAAGGTGATTCATTCACATGCTTTTTATACCAAAGATATAAGCAAATGGGATTTAAGCCCTGAAGGAGCAAAATAATTTAATAATTCAGATATGACATATCCTGAAATTTATTATTTTGCTATAGGAACTAAATCAACCCATATCACAAATCCTTTCAATAATTGTAAATATTCTTTTTTAAATTTATTAGATTTTCCGACAGCTGCGATCGGATGTTTTACACAAAATTTACCTGGAAAAGTAAAAATAGATGAAAATTGGTTAGATAATGACGGAATTGTAAACACAATAAGTATGCAAGCTCCTTTTAATCAAAAACAAATATATTATACAGGTAAAGAATTACCCGCAGCAGGAATTTGGAATTATTTAGGCATTAAAGACAGTTGGAACCATATCGACATTATTGGCACCTTTCCAAATTTTAGAAAAAACTATCGAACTGTTAAAGATATTTATGAAAATCATATAGAATTATTATATAAATTATAATTTACTATTTAATACTTTCTTGTAGTAACTTTTTTTTGTCAACTTCTAAATTATCACTAGAAATTTTTAAATGCACATTGCGATGCGGATAAGGAATTGAAATACCGTTTAAATCAAAGGATTCTTTTATAGTTTTGTATAAATAATAATTTACATCCCAGTAATTATCAACAAGAACCCAACAACGTAACATTATATTAACTGCACTATCATTCAATGCTGTTACAACAATAATAGGCGAAGGTTCTTTAAGTATACGTCCATCAAGTCTGGTTAATTTTAAAATTATTTCTCTAGCTTTATCTGCTTCATTTTCATAAGAAATACCTACGTTTATGTCTAAGCGTCTAGTACCATTTCTCGTAAAATTCTTAATTGCAGCATTCCATAATAAACTATTTGGAACAAACAAAAAAAGTCCATCAGGAGTTTTTAATGTCGTTGTAAAAAGATTTATTTCTTGCACTGTTCCTATATTAGCTCCTGATTCAATGTAGTCATTAACTTTGAAAGGTCTTAAAAAAATTAACATAATTCCAGAAGCGATATTTTGTAACGTTTCTTTTAATGCAAGTGCAACACCAACTCCTGCTGCACCTAAAAAAGCAATTATACCATTTGTATTTGCTCCAAATATATTTAAAATAACTAAAACACACAAGACAAAAGAAGCATATTTAATGACTGTTAATGTTATAGGCAAAAGAGTGGGATCAATTTTTTGTACTTTTTCGTTTGTCTTTTTGACAAAATGAATAAACCATTTTGTCAAAAAATATATAAGAATAACCGAAATAATAGAAAAAAAAGTATTTATAACAAACGTCCAAAACAATTCAAGATGTATTTTATTTAGTTGCATTTTATAATAAGCCTTTAACAATTCGTTCATTTTTTTTCCCAAAAAAATAGATAAACAAAATAATACTATTATAAAATTTTACTTTTTTCAATTGTACTTAATATTGATTACTAATTATGCAAACAGTCATTTAATTTAGCAATCATTTCGGAGTGATTTATATTTTGTCCAATAAAGACAATTTCTTGAAATTTTTCTAATTCATCACTCGGATATTCTTCAATCGAACACGAAGCTCCTGCTTGAGACCAATAGTGGATAGAATTTAAACTGTCCGCAAACCAAACAAAACCTTTTGACCTTAAAATAGAATCTGTTTCTTTTTCAATAAAATGCCAAAATTTTTCTTTGGAAAAAGGGGTTTCAGATTTATAAACAAAACTAGAAATTCCATATTCTACAGTTTCTGGAACATGACTGCCTCTTGCTTCTGTTAACCATGCATCATTTTCTTCGGCTTCTTCTAAGCTAAATAAATTTGTATTTAATAATTCAGACAATGAAATATTACAATTTTGACTTTGTATTATTTTAGCTTTTGGATTCATTTTATTAAAAATAGCAATAAGTTCCTGAACATCATCTGCTGATATTAAATCTATTTTATTCACAATAATAATATTAGCAAATTCTATTTGTTCGGCTAATAAGTTTGATATATTTCGTTCATCATCTTCTACAATTAAATTACGAGAATAAAGGCTTTGTGAACTACAATATTCCTCTAAAAAATTTTTTGCATCCACAACTGTAATACAAGCATCTAAATAAGCATAATCAGCTAAAGAAACACCATCATCAGCGACAAATGTAAAAGTTTCAGCAACAGGAAGTGGTTCAGAAATACCAGTTGATTCAATAATTATTTGATCATATTTATTTTCTTTGACAAGTTTCATAATTTCAACTAAAAGATCTTCTCTTAGAGTACAACAAATACAACCGTTTGTCATTTCAATGAGAGTTTCTTCTTTCTGAAGGAGTTTTGTTTCTCCAGCATTTAATAAAATAGCATCGATATTTGATTCAGCCATATCATTCACAATGACAGCTACTTTTAAATTTTGCTTATTTGTCAGAATTTGTTTTAACAGAGTGGTTTTACCAGCCCCTAAAAACCCAGAAAGCAGTGTGACAGGTAGTTTTTTATACATATGCACCTCAAAGGAAAACGCTAATGCAAAATATTTGCATTAGCGTTTTCCTACACAATTGCTTATAGGATTACAAGCGAAATATTAATCAATGATAATAGGCATTTGTCCATAAACTGCCATTTCTTTTACGATCCAATCTAAGTAAGGCGCTACTTTTGTATTAATTGCATATGGATATTCTATACACATATCTGTTCCAATGAGAAGGTCATTCGCATCACTATGCAATTTATAATAGTATCCTGTTGTAATAGAAACTTGCGAAAATTGTTTGCCATTTACATAAATTTGCGGCCCTCCTGAATCCCCTGAACAGGTTTTACCTTGGGATTTATTTGTTATTTTTGTCAGAAAAAATGTTTGTGAAGGACTTTTTGAATAAGCTAATTCTATATGATTTTTATTAGACATAAAATGAAGAAAATCAGAATAAGTCATTTTTGAATCACTAAATGACTGTTTTTCATATTCAAACTGATCATGGGTAGAAATTTTTTTATGAGTTGAGATTGTCCAGCGTTTTATTGGAAATTGCTCTTTATTAATCACCTGATCGTGAACATTCCCAAAACCAATAGACACTATTAATGAGTTCTCAGGAACTTCAAAACGCTTTAAAGCAATTGTTTTTGTATTTTGATTTTTTAGTAAACTTGTTTTAGTTTTAATTAAAGCTACATCACCTAAGAAAGAAGGATCTTTTTCATTAGCTACAAAAAATATTTCATTAGGGATAATTTTATCTACTTCAATGTATTTGAGGTTAAATAGATCAAAAGGATTATTACCAATTAAAATTCTACTTCCATAAGCAACATTAGACAAGTCTGTTGCAATAGGAGTATATTTATTTTCTTCTTTATTAAAAAAACAATGCGCGGCAGTTAAAATAAAATTATCTGATATAATTGAACCAGTACATAAACCTATGTTACTTATTATTAAAACAGTTGACTCATTTCCCACAACACTTTGTTGACTTACAGCACATCCATTTGAAATTTTTTCTTGCCCATTATAATCATAACAATTATTACTATAGCTATCATTAACGGATTCTTTTTTTACTTTGCCACAGCTGATAAAAAAAGGTAATAAAATAAGACTGATAATTTTTAGTTTCATGTTAAAATTTCCATATTAAAAGATATAGTTCATGGTTAAACCTGTTGATATTTCATTAAAATGTGTGCTTTCAGAATAAGTAACAGACTTTGAAATATAATCTAAAATCATGTAATGACGGTTATAATTCAAGTGCATACCTAAACTAAAATTTAAACTTATTTTATATAACGAAACAAATTTTATTCCATAATAATAATGATTTTTAATTTTATATTCTGTATTAGAATTAACATATTTGACGAATTCAGTGTTACTTTCCATTGACACTTTTATTGAGTCAGAAAAGTCATAACCAATATCCCCTAGCAAATATAAGTCAAAAGGTATATCCGAAAAATTTGTTTTAATTCCTGCATAAACAGGAATCGAAGTAAAAGAAAGTGTTGTTTCTGTAGATTTAACATATTCAATATTAGGTTGATTGTTTTTTGAAGATGCTTGTAAATATTTTATACCAATCCCTGTTGTAAAAATAACTGGTAAGTCATTTGAATTAAAATTATAAAATCCATCCAGTTCTAAATGAAAACCATGAAAAGGTTTAAATAAAGAAGCTGTTTTATCAAACTCAAATGAATTTAAGTTAGAATAACCAGCGCTTGTTGATAATTCTATATTTTCAGAAACAGCATGAACATCAGAAGAAGTAACAATAAAGTACGAAATAATTGCCAAAGATAATATTTTTCTGAGCATAAATTGACCCTTATCTTTTAAAAAAAACAAGAAGTTCAATATTGTATTTTTATTTTTTTGTCAAATTATAAAAATCTATAAAATTAAAAATAGAACTAAGATTTAATATAAAATATGTAATTCAGTTTTCTTTATATTTCTCTTTACTCTCATCTTTTTTTTTCTCTGCTTCATCAACAACTGAGTCATCCAGAAGAATTTTGTGTGCTGGCGATTCTAAATCATCAAATTGACCATTTTTAACTGCAAAAAGAAAAATAAATAAAAAAAATGCTCCCACAATAATCATAAAAATTGCTAAATAAATAATAACGCTCATTAATGATCCCCATTTCTGAAATAAACAATTAAAAATACAGTTAGTGAAGAAACTGGCATAAAAACAGCAGCAAATAATGGATCAACTAGACCAAATATAGCAAAACCAATAGCAATTATATTATATATAAAACTGATAAGTATTAAAATTTTTAAAGTTTTTTTTGCATAAGAACTAATAGCAAAAATTTGTTTAATTAAAAATAAATTTGGCTTACGTAAAAAGATATCTGCTGAATGCAAGGCAATATCAGTCCCTCCATGTGAGGCAATACCAACATGTGATTTTGCTAACATAGCAGCATCATTTACCCCATCTCCAAGAGCCATAACTTTTTTGCCTTCTTTTTGCAGAGCAATTAAATAATCAAGTTTTTGTTCAGGTAAAAGACCTGCAAAACAATTCTCAGGAGAAATTCCAACCATTTTCCCTATTTTTTTTACCGATGACATTTTATCCCCAGATAGAATAATTGATCTTTTATTCATTGAGTTTAAATAATGTACTAATTCTTTAGCACCTTCTTTTAACGTTTCAGATAAGACTATTTTTAGCATAATTTGAGCATAATAACCGTAAACACAAAAACGTTCATCGGAGTCAATTTTATTTTCAGCGACAAATTTTAAATTTCCTAATCTAACTAACACGTCATCATTCGTGAAACCTTCAATACCTTTACCCGCTATTTCCTTAATATTTTTTATATTTATAATACTCATTTTGTTATCTAAAAATTCATTCACCACAGCTTTAGATACCAAATGAACAGAATTTTTTGCTAAAGATACAATTGCAGAAATTACTGTATTTTTCATATCATCTGTTAAGTTAACAGCATCAAATTCATAATGAATAACTTTTAATTCTCCATTTGTAAGAGTTCCTGTTTTATCAAACAATACAGTATCGATTTCAGGGATAGCCTCAATGGCATCTTGTGACTTAACTATCGCACCTTTTTCCCACATTCTTTTTAAAGTTGATGACATTAATAAAGGTGTTGCTAACGCTAAAGCACATGGACAAGAAATCACTAATATTGCCACCAAAACATCCAAGGCTTTTTGCCAAGAAATAAAAACCCAAAAAGTAAAAGATAAAAATGAAATACCAACTATTGATATAGTAAAAAGTGGTAAAACTTTTTCTATTAAGGTCTCTACATTGGATTTTTTATTTTTTGCCTGATTTATTAAATTTTCTAAACTAGAAATCCAAGTTTCATTTCCAGTTTTTTGTGCTAATATTTTTACAGGATTTAATATGTTTTGAGAGCCTGCAATAACATTATCATTTACTTTTTTTAATACTGGCAATTCTTCACCAGTTAATGATGCTTGATTAACTTCAGTCTCACCTTCAACAATAATACCATCTGCTAAAAATATACTTCCTGTCGGAATTAATACGATATCTCCTTTATTTATAGAAAAAGCTTCGATAGGTAATATATTTTTTATTGATTCACCCAGTTCTTTTGCTTTATGTAATGCTTTTTCATGAAAGTATCTACCAACTAATAATAAAAATATGAGTCCAGTAATAGTATCAAAATAAACTTTTGAGCTATTTAAAAATGTTTCATAAATGCTGATAGCTAAAGTAATTATTAAAGCAAATGAAATTGTGGTATCTATATGTATTTTCCTATGACGCATAGCACGTATTGAATTTATAAAAAAACTTCTCCCAGCATATATTGTTGCAGGTAAAGAAATAAGCATACTGATAATAATAAAAGCACTATTTATTTTTTCATCTATTCCAAGATATTTTCCAAAATAAGAGCTTGCAGCAAAAATCATGACATTGCCAAATGCAAAACCAGAAATTCCAATATCTTTTATTCTCTCTTTTTCGTATTTTGTACGAAACTGTTTAGAAGTTAAAAAAGGTAAGGGAAGCGGATTGTAACCAATTTTAGTCAGAACAATAGCTACATTTTTTAATAAATTAGGATCGTTATTTTTAATTACAAATGTAATAGTTTTTTCTAATAAATTGACATTTATGTCTGAAATATTATTCAATTCTTGTAAGGCTTTTTCAATTAACCAAATACATGCGGCACATTTAACTTCAGGAACAAAAAAACCCCAGGTATGTTCACTAAATTTAAAAATAGAATTTAAATTTTCATCTTGATAAATGGAATAATGCGCATCAGAAAACTCTTCAACAGTAGTTGGTTTTTCTCCCACTTTTTTCATAATTTCATAATATTTTGTCAAGTCATTAGAAATTAAAAATTGGTAAACACTTGCACAACCTTTACAACAAAAAAGTTGATTCATACTAGTTTTTTTAAATGTCTTTTTGCAATGCAAACAATTTTCCTCTACATCATTTTGCTGCATTCCTTCCTTATCATATGATAATTGTGATATTAAATGAGAGGATTCATTATGATTGGAGTTTTTTAGAATGAGTAATTTTTTAAACATTTTTGTCCCTATGATATCGATTGCCACTTTTGGATTCTCAGGTTCCTTGCACTGCTTGGGTATGTGTTCTCCCTTAGTTGCGTCCTGCCAAAGAAAAACATGGCAATATTTTGTTAGCCGCGCTTTAAGTTACACTATTATTGGCCTACTTGCAGGTTCTATTGGGGCTTTTATCTTTAAAAACTTTTTAGATTTTTCAGCAAAAAAATTAGCTATAGTTATTGTTATTGTTTGCTTTATACAAATTGTTTTCATCTTAAGATCTAATAATAATAAAACAACTGGAATTGCATTGCGATTTATAAATTTCATAAATAAATATTCACCTTTCTCACAATCTGCTACTTTAGGCATTATAACAGCTTTACTACCTTGCGGTTTTTTATACAGCGCCATTCTTATGTGTGCTGCTTTTACAAACCCATTTCTGAGTGCATTAGGAATGTTTATTTTTGCTGTTGTAACATCACCAGTATTGATCGGAAGTAAAACTGTTTTTCATTATTTATCTAAGAAAAGCACTAAGTTTTATAAATATGTATCTGTTTTTTTACTTTTGCTTGTCGCTGGTCTTGCGTTAATGCGCGGAGGTTTTTTTAAATCTGAAACTGAGAATAAAAATGACAGCAATACACATATTGACTGTCATTAATGAAGCTTACCTTCTTTTCCTTCTGGCTTTTTCGGATTTGGGGGATTTGATCCTTGTAATGAAGCAATATAGACAACGAGTGCTTTAATTTTTTTCTCACCTAAAATGGCTTTCCAACCAGGCATACCTTTTTCAGGAGTCCCAACATCGATAATCTTTTCAACAGCCTGATATGTATTATCAACAATCCAAAAATCATCAACGAGATTTGGTCCCACGCCACCTTGTCCTTGTAAACCATGGCACGATGCGCAATTCGTATCATAAGCTTGTTTACCTTGTTCAAGCATTTCTTTATTAGTTAAATTTTGCGTATAATTAAATTCACCATTCCCACCACCAGAACCGCTTCCAGGTGCATTATTTTGGCCAACTGAAGCTAGATATTCATCTTTTAAAGGATGCCCAGCTTTGTAAATATGATAATAAAATAAGTATATTGCTGAAAATAAAATGGTGCCATAAAATATAATTTGAAACCAAATAGGAATAGGGTTATCGTATTCCTTAATACCATCGAATTCATGATCTAAAAGTTTTTTATTTTTTTCATTTTTTTCATTCGTCATTTTTTGTCATATCCTCGCAATATTTAATATAACTTTTACTAACAATATTTGACCAAATTAACCAAAATATAAATAAAGCAAATGTTACAAAAAACACCCCAATTGTAATATATACTTCAGAATGCTCTGCCGCTAATTCGCTAATCATTATTTAGCCTCTGATTTCTTTTGCCCAGCATCTACAGCCTCACGGCCATCAACACCTAATCTTTGAAGATAAGCAATTAATGCAATAATTTCTGAATTCTTATCAACATTTATTCCTTGTTCCTGAATACCTGTTGCTATTTTTTCTGCTTGTTTCATTAATAGTGCATTTGCATTTTCAATTTCTTCTTGCGAGTAAGGAACACCTAATTTAGCCATTACTTTTATCTTATCACTTGTATAAGATGTGTCTAACTTATCTTTTAATAACCAGTCATACTTTGGCATTGTACTATTTGGCGACATACTAGTTGGATCTTCCATATGTTTATAATGCCAAATATCACCATATTTTTTACCTAATTTTTGCAGATCAGGACCAGTTGTCTTTGAACCCCATAAATGTGGGAACTCATATTCAAATTCACCCGCTCTAGAATACGGACCATAACGCATTTCTTCTTCTTTAAAAGTACGGATCATTTGTGAATGGCAATTGTTGCAACCTTCACGAATATAAATATCTCTTCCTTCAATTTCGAGCGGGGTATATGGTTTTAAGGTAGCAATTTTTTCTTCGGATGAATGATTAATAAGTAACGGAATAATTTGGACAATGCCACCGATAGAAACAGCAACTAAAGATAGCATTCCCATGACTAGCCCTAAATTTTCAGCAGCTTTTTGTACAGAACCAAATGCGGTTTTTTTATGTTCAATTTTTGAAAAAGGAACAGCTTCAGCTTGCGTATCTGGTACTTTACCAGCTTGTTTTATTGTTTTATAGATGACATAAGTACCAATAATAATACCAATAAAATATAGTGTTCCACCAAATGCTCGTAAATAATAATAAGGCAGAATTTTGTTCATCATTTCCATAAAATTTGGATAAGTAAGAACATTATCTGTCACACTTTCCCGCATAAATCCAAGCATTGCACCAGCAATGTACATTGGTAGCGCATAAAATAAAACACCGACGAATGATACCCAAAAGTGTGCATTTGCTAGTTTTTTGCTATAAAGTTCAGTTTTATAAACTGAAGGTACCAACCAAAATAACATTGCAAAGAGTATATAACCATTCCAACCTAATGCACCTACATGCACATGTCCGATAATCCAATCAGTATAATGTAAAACACGATTTACTGATTTTAATGACAATAATGGTCCTTCTAACGTTGCACAAAGATAAAAAATAGAACCTGCTAATAGAAATTTGGTTGATGGATGAGATTTGATTTCACCCCATGCATTTTTAATAGTTAATATAAAGTTGATAGCACCGCCCCA
>CAYSZE010000364.1:0-4739 GCA_964435255.1 uncultured Oligoflexia bacterium | reverse complement strand
GGTTTATGGGGATAGGCCCCTTTGAAATAGAATTAAATAAAAGAAAAGAACTTTATTTAAATTTTGTAAATCATGCTAAAAATTTGTGGCTAGATATTTCTAATTCACAATCTGTTTCCCCAGTAATATCTTTAGGAATGAGCTCCGATTTTATTACAGCCATTGAATGTGGAAGTAACATGGTACGAATTGGGACTACTATTTTTGGCGAAAGAACAAAGGATTCATTTTGAAGTTTCATATTTTTTCAAATAAAAACCAAAACAAAATAATCACTTCTTATGTAAATGAAGTTCAAAAAGCTCATGAATTAAATAAACAAATAAACTTAATTGATAAAAGCTCTCCACAGGCTTCACCTCTCAGAAAAAAATTAAATATTTTAAATGCCAAACTCATTAGTGAAATTGATAAGTTTCCAAATGACAAAATTGGTTTATTATTTCTAGCAATGGTGAAACCAATAAATCATGAACTAGACGAAATAAATGGCGATTCATTTGATGCAGGTATCGCTGCGGCTATTTTACAAAAAAAGCCACAATTTATTACAGCAGAACAGTTAAGAGATGCTTATCAGTTCATTTTACCGCATTTAAATGTTCACAATTTAAAGTCTGAATCACCCATCAATAACTTACTTTTATATCAAATTTTGAAAGATAAAAACTTATTAGGGAAATTAGCACAAACACAATTAGAAAGAACTTTTGTATCTTCTGCTTATTCTAAATCACTTTATGATGAAAGAATAGACTATGCCATTATTATGCTTAAAACCGATTTTACATTACTCTATAAAAATTGCAATTTGACTAAAATAGTTCTTGATTTACAAAATGAGTTAAAAAATGTTGTTACACCACTTCCTATTGGAAAAGTATTTTATAAAAAAGCTTTATTTGATCTTCTCCTCAACAAGTTTGAAGAAAATAAACAATTTACGGCAAAAATTTTAACTCATTTTTCTGAAACAAAAGAACATAATAATAATTTTAACTCCTTAGATTTAAATACTCTTACCCCTAAAGAAATACAAAACTTATTCGATATTGCTTTAAATTTAAATGATAAATATAAAACATCAAACTTCAACTTTCACAGAAATGTCAATGAAATACATATTGATAAAGACTTAGCACTAAAAATTTATCAAACAAATTTTAATATACTCCGTGAAGAACAAATTAAGAATGCTTTTTTAAAAGCTATTCATGTCTGTCATAATAAAAAATTATTAATACCAGAATTAGCCACTCTTATTCTTGAAAATTCAAAATCTTTACTAATAAAAAATACTTTTTTAATTGAAAGACTTTTTGTCTACTCCAGCCAAATGAATTCAAATTTCATTTTAACTGATAAAAACTTACTAAATGAAGGCATTTATCTTGCTAACAAAGAAAATATTATCCTAAATTATGAAATAGTAGAAAATATATATTTAAAAATTACAAAATATTTAAACAAAAATCGGAATGATTTTTTAGTACTTTCCCAAATTCTATTACAGTATCTTCACAAACTTAATAGTACTAAGAGTAGCCATTTAGATGCTTATTACTGACTATTTTGTCTTTTTTTATTTTCTAAATATTTTACTAAATATCTTAAAAGCAAACCTAATAAAAGTGGGGATAAATTTAAAAATATCAAGTGATAAAAATATTTTTCATATAAATTTGAATAAATATTTTTAATAATATAATTTTCAATTCTACAAATATAAAAAAATAATAAATTTAACAATATAGCATAAAACACAAAAAGAAATAAACCAATTACGTTCTCTTTTATATTTTTTGAATACTTTAGATTTAATGCAAGCTGTAGTATATTAGATAACCCAAAAAAAACAAACAAAATTAATTGTAAAAATACAAATATTTCAAAGTCAATATTAAAAATACTATTAAAGTCATTATTTAATATAGTATAAAATAAAACAGCACTAGTAATAAAGCATAAGGTTAAAAATGGTAGAATAAAAAACAAACAAAAAAGGAGAGTTAACAACCTTGAAAACATAAAAGTAGATTTTGGAAACAAATCATTTCTATATTTTATAAACTTTAATTTTACATTAATTATTACAAAGAAAAATATAGTAAATAAAATCGATGAAATTAACAAATTTTTTACAAACATCAAACTGTATTCTTCATATGGATAAGTAGTTTTAAAATATATTGATTGTATAGAAAAATAAAAATTAGTTAATAAAATTATAGCACTCGCATAAACACAAACAAAACCAGTACCAAAAAAAAATTCTTTTTTTGAATTTGACTGCAATATATTATAATAAACTCCAAAAGCAATAGGGGAAAATAATAATACTGACTCAATTCCAAAAATATAGTAGCTTATAAAAAGATAGACTATGAAAATAGAAAGCAAAAAACAAATAATTTTTTTAATACGACAAAAACAAATATAATTATCCATATAACAGATTCCAATGGAACAAATAAAATACTTCCAAACCTAAAAAACAACAGCTAAGTAAAGCATATTATCCTGCAAATTTAAAATATCTATAAAATATGATTAAAACTTATTATAATTTAAAAATAATGTATTTTAGTAAGTACAAATAATAATTGATTTACTTTTAATAGTTTTAGATCTAATATTAAAATGAATGATTATTATTCAAATCATTCCATAATATAAACCATAAATGAGAATATGCATAATGCAAGAAATATTGAAAATGTGCGAAGAAACTATTATTAATAAGCTAAAATATATTCCAAATTTATTAAGTAACTGTAACATTTATGAAAATGATAATTATACCACAAAAAAGTCTCCATATAACACTTCAATGTTTAATATTGTCTGGGTAAAAAACATCAACTCAAATAACTATAGAAATATTATTAAAGAAGTAAAAAAAATATTTTATCAAAATTCTTTTGCGCTATGGTATGGACCATCGTCCTATATAAAAATATCAGAATCACAATTTATAGAATTAGGTTTTACTAAAGAAGCTAATGAAATTGGAATGTTTCTAAATACAAAATCAATTAACTTAACACATTATGATGGAAAAACAACAAGAATACATGAAGTGAACAATAAAAAAGAGCTAATGGACTTTATCAGTGTTTTACTAGAATATGATTCATATGTAGAAGAGTATTTCTTAAAAATCTATGAAGAATTAAATTTCGCAAAAAACACCCCTTACCGCTATTTTTATTTGACTGTGAACACACAAGTTGTCTGTATTGCTTCTATATTTTTCAATGGCTCATTTTGTGGTCTATTCGATGTCATAACAGTACCTTCGCACCGCAGAAAAGGCTATGCACAACAATTTATGAAATTTTTATTAGCATTTGTTTAACATTGAATTTAAGCTAAGATACAATATCACAAAATACTAAAAATATTTAATAAATTAAAATTCTAATGGTGGGAGTTTTTTCAATGCATTTCTAAATTTTTCAATAATTTCTTTTGGTGTGTTTTTATTTAAAGCTAGATAACGTCCTGGGTCAATTCCTTTGACTTCATAAATTGGCACAACTGAATTTTCATCTACGCCAATTTCAGCCAGTTGTGCACTGACAAACTCTTTGGAACTTAAAATGATATCTACTCTTTTTCCTAATAATTTCCTGACTAATGTATTACTATTTTTTGAAATTTCTAACCCTTGAAAATTATTTTTAGCCAAGTAATAGCCACGTATGTCATCACGTTTAACGCCAATAGAATATTTTTTAGCATCGGAGAGTTTTGTTATAGTTATTTGTTTTTCATTAGCTCTGAGTTTATAAAAGTAACTTCTGCTATTATAAATAGCTCCAACATATTCAAGATTTTCTTCTCTTTCTTTGGTTTTAGCAATTGGAAATATTATCATACCAGGACTTTTATTACACATATTGATAGCCCTTATCCAAGGGTATGGTTCAATTTTTGGATTAATTTTAAGCATATTAAATAGAGTTTTTACCCTATCAATGACCACACCAGAAATTTCGCCGTTTTCATTTTGGACAATAAATGGTCTTACATAACTCGTCACAACTCGGACTTCATCTATGCTCATTCCTTTACTGTAATTAGGAATAAATGTAATAAAATAGAATATTATCCAATTTAAAAAGTATTTTTGCATATGCCAATCCCTCGCATTTATTTATTGTTTACTTAAAGTATATAGTATATCCATCATCTAAACTTTATTTATATTAAAATAAAAACTCAACTTTGGTAATTCATAACTATTATTGAATTGGTTTTTAAATTTTCCAAAATTATGAATATTTCACATTTAAGTTTTAATTTTCTAAAAACCAAATTTCTGACTAAGGCATGTTAAAATAATTATTATATTTCAGAAACTTATAAAATTCGCTCGGTCCTCCTTGCAATTGGTCTTTAAAGATGTATTATAAATACATCTTTAAAGACCTGTAAATGAGCTCACAAACCTTTCAACTAATTAAGGAAACTTGAAATGACTTCTTATTACGACCAAGTAGGCGGCGAACCTGCCATGGAAAAAGCAGTCCAAATTTTTTATCGTAAAATTTTAAAAGACCAGAGTATCAAACATTTTTTTAATGACATTGATATGAACTTACAAATAAAAAAACAAAAAGCTTTTTTTACTTTATTATTTGGAGGTCCGAATGAGTATACAGGCAAAGATCTTAAGACGGGTCATGCCCATTTAGTCACTCGTGGTTTAAACGATTCACATTTTGATGCTGTAG
>CAYSZE010000363.1:0-6177 GCA_964435255.1 uncultured Oligoflexia bacterium | reverse complement strand
CCAATTGCCTATCATTTTATCTTCTTGATGAACTTTTGCGCTCTTTTTCAAGGGCTTATACTTTACTTTATAAAGTTTTGTCGGCACTGCCCCTTCATAAAAAGAAGCCAATGCAAACTCGGGCGGCACACCAATTTCTTTAGCTAACAATGTAGAAATACAACGAATAACTTCACCCTGCGAAGAAGACTCAGTTCCTTTAGCTGTCAATTCATCAAAGGAATAGACTACAGCATCGGCCAATTGTTGTTCTAAATTTTCAGCTTCATAGGCCATAACCACTGGAAGAGCATAACTTAAAAAGCCACGCCAAAGCTCTCTGTCTCTTGCATGTGAGGCATCGGAATATGCAGAAATGCTAGTTAAATCAAGATCTAGCTTTTCCATTGGCAACCCTCCTACGAATCTCAACTTTCTACTTCTCTCTCTTTCGGTCATGTTCTATGTTAGCTAAGGAGAGGGGGAATTTACCCATGGCAAAAACCGCATTGCATTTTATTTAGGACAAACAAATGGCTTTTATCGTGTTTGAAGGCGGAGAAGGTGTTGGTAAAACAACACAAATTGAACTTCTCTATAAGGCAATTCAAAAAACAGGCAAACATTGCACTCTGACAAGAGAACCTGGTGGGACCCCACTTGCCGAACAAATCCGTTCTCTTTTTAAGCAAGTAGATCCCAAAATAGAAGCTCCAACACCGCTAACCGAATTGCTTCTTGTCTCTGCTTCGCGCGCGCAACACATTGAAAATGTCATTCTCCCCAAATTAAAAGAAGACCACATTATTTTATGTGATCGTTTTTTAGATAGTACTTATGTTTATCAAAGCATACTTGGCAAATTACCTAAAAAAACGATTGATTCTGTTTCTGATATTTTATTAGAAGGTTTGCTACCACAATTAACTTTTATCCTTACTATTGACACAGATATTGCGTTACAACGGATAGCAAAAGAAAATAAGCGCACTCTAGATCGCATGGATTCACAACAAAAACAAATACATCAAACTATAAAAGAAGGATATACAAAAATATACCAAGAACAATACGCTTACCCAAATGGTAAAGTTCCAAAACGTATTTTATTAGATGCTAATCAAAACCAAGAAGATCTGCATTTTCAGATAAAAACAGTAATAGCTGAACAATTAGGACTTTACTTATGACTTCTTTTCAGGAATTCATAGAAAATATCAGTCACTATAAACATCATGCTTTTTTATTTGTCGCTAAATATTTTGATGGCAGTGACTTCCCAGCAAATGAATTTAAGTCATTAATAAAAAATATTGCTGGCATTGATTTAATCGCACACAAAGAAATTTCTATTTTTGAGACTGCTGCTTTGCATAATGATATTTTTATTGCAGATAGAAATAGAAAAGTGTTACGAATTGAAGATTTAAATAAAATAAAAGAACTGATACTTTATCAACCAACAGAAGGTACTAGAAGAGTCATTTTTATTGAAAATTGTGAAAGAATGAATTTAAATTCTTCTAATGCTTTATTAAAAGCATTAGAAGAACCGCAGGCGAAAACTGTCTTTATTTTAACAACAAAAAACATAAACCTTGTTCTACCAACCATCGCAAGTCGTTGCCAGAAAATTTTTGTTACATTTACTAATGTCTCGCAAAATAGTATTTTAAGTTCTGTAGCAAATGATGATTTTATTCTGCTTAAAACACAAATAAATAATTTTACAAATTTTTATCCAAATCTACCAAATTCTCTACAAGAAAAACTTACCAAAAGCATCAGTGCAAAAGAAATAAAAAATACCCTTGATTTATGTGATAGATTATCTAAAGAATATTCGTCTCAGACAATCCAAGATCTAATTGTGTTAGCTACAAATGAAAAATTAAAAAACGACACTAGTTTCCTAGTCATTGCTAAATCCATACTGGCAAATGTAACAGAATGGAAACAAGCTGAAAGTCTTAATCCATCTACATATTTATGGTTAACACGTATTTTTTTAGGACATAAAATAAGTTAACAGGGTTGCATTTCTTCTAAATAAGAGCAAATATCCATAGGCTTAAAACTTAGGGGAATATTCATGCGAACTATACAACTACATATTCGATCTTCTTTACCAAAAAACTTAGAACCACTTTGGGAACTTGCTAGAAATGTTTGGTGGTCTTGGAATAGTAACGCAATTAATTTATTTAGAAGAATTGATCCTCAAGAGTATGAATTAAGCGGTCCCTGTCCTCTTAAATTATTAAATACACTTCCTTCAATTACATGGGATAATTTAAAAGATGATAACGGTTTTTTAGAACATTTAACTGAAGTCTATACCGAGTATAAAGACTATTTAGCAAATGGTATTACAAAAATTAGTGAATATAACGAAAAGAACTCAATAGCTTATTTTTCCATGGAGTTTGGCTTACATGAAAGTATTTTATTATACTCCGGTGGGTTAGGAATTCTTTCTGGTGATCACTTAAAGACGGCTAGCGATTTATGCTTACCATTAGTCGGAGTTGGGTTATTTTATTCTGAAGGGTATTTTAGACAAAATTTAAATAAAGATGGCTGGCAAACTGAAAAATATGATATAAATGATCCTTTATAGTTACCTATGCAAATTGTTACAGAATCAACAAATAATCCATTACTTATAGATGTTCAAATAAATCAACAAAAAGTATTTGCGCAGGTTTGGAAACTTAATGTTGGCAGAATTCCATTATATTTACTCGACACAAATATTCGTGAAAACTCTCCTGAATTTAGACAAATTACTTCACGACTTTATTCAGGTGGGCAAGAATTAAGAATCCAACAAGAAATCATTCTTGGTATTGGTGGCATTAAAGCTCTTCAAAAATTGAATATACAACCAGCTGTTTATCATTTAAATGAAGGTCATTCTGCCTTTCTAACTTTAGCAAGAATTTCTCAATTCACCCAAAAAGGTCTTTCTTGGCAAGAAGCCGTTTTAGCAACTAAAGGAACACAAGTTTTTACAGTACACACTCCAGTTCCTGCAGGAAACGACGCTTTTCCTATTCCACTCTTATCTAAATACTTAGGAAACATAAAAGAAACATACGGTATTCCCGATGAGGATTTTTATCAATTAGGTCGATTGCCTGATAACTATACAGAATTTTCAATGCCTGTTTTTGCTTTAAAAACCAGTGGACATCGCAATGGTGTAAGCCAATTACATAAAAAAATATCTAAAAAAATTTGGAAACCCTTATGGCCAAGTTTATTAGAAAACGAAGTGCCCATTCAAGGAATAACAAATGGTGTCCATATTCGTACTTGGCTTTGCAATGAATTGGTTGAATTATTTGATTTCTACTTAGGAAAAGGTTGGGATGCAAAATTAACAGATCCTGTTATTTGGAAACGAGTAGAAAATATTCCAAATACAGAACTCTGGAATGTCCATTTAAATAGAAAAAGCCGTTTACTATCAAATATTCCAAACTGTAATTTTTCAAGCGAATATTTAACAATAGGATTTGCGAGACGTTTTGCTAGTTATAAACGTGGACATCTTATTTTTCGCAATATTGAACGCTTAAAAAAAATATTACTCAATAATGAAAAACCCATTCAATTTATCATTTCTGGCAAAGCACACCCTGCAGATCAATTAGGTAAAGAGATTATTCAAAAAGTTGTTAAATCTATTAAAAATGAAAATTTAAATAACCGTATTCTTTTTCTTGAAAATTATGACATGCACATAGCACAAAAATTAGTTCGAGGTGTGGATGTTTGGTTGAATAATCCCATAAGACCTCTAGAAGCTTCAGGCACAAGTGGCATAAAAGTCGCCATTAATGGCGGTCTAAATTTATCAATTTTAGATGGTTGGTGGGATGAAGCTTTTGACCCCGAACTGGGTTGGAGTATTGGTTCAAGAGAAGAATGTCATGACGAGTATTTGCGTGATGAAAAAGATGCAGAAAGCCTTTATGATAAACTTGAGCTTGAAATTGCGCCTGTTTATTATAGTGCTAAAATTCCAATAGAATGGATTGAAAAAATGAAGAAATCTATTGCAGTTTTAACACCAAAATTTAGTTCACACCGTATGTTAAATGACTATATTAGAAAGTCATATCTCCCAGCAGCTCAATTTCATCAAAACTGGTCAATACATTCAAATGATCAAATAGAATCATTAAAACATCACATTAAAAACATTCAAATTTTAAAAGAAAAATGGAAACAAGTTGAAATTAAAAAAATAGAATTAAAACCGTCAGACACAGTTATTGTGGGTGAACAAGTCAATTTATTTGTTGAAGTGTATTCACCATTTCCAGCTTCGTGGTTAGAAGTTAACTTAGTTTTAGAACATTCAGATAACTTTCATTTAAGTCACGATAATAAAGATCTAAAATTAAGATGTATTGAAGATGACCCTATAAATCATCATTTTCTATACCAGTTAGATTTAGAAACAACGAACCCAGAAATTAGAACTTATACAATTAGAGTATGTCCAAATCCAATAATATTTCCTGAACATCTTGATTTAGATTTAGTAGCAAGGTAGAAGATAAAAATCTTACTTTTAAGCAAGTTTAGTGGTGATAATTATGAAAATATTGATGTTAGGTTGGGAATATCCTCCAGTCATAACGGGAGGTTTAGGTACAGCTACAGAAGGTCTAATTAATGGTTTAATTACAATTGGACATCAGGTTACTTTAGTTTTACCAAGTTATCCATATAAAATTAAAACTAAGTATTTAAAAGTTGTAAGCCCCGAAAATCCATTTACGCTAGAAAATGAAGTTACAAATATAAAAAATGACAACTTCATAGAAAAAGAAACTTCCTTTCTAAATACCTCTCTTAATGAAACATATAATGAAATTTCAGATATTATAGAAAAAAAATATACGCAAAATAAAATATCGCATTATAATTACAATATTCAAAATAAAGAACTTTCTACAGAAGAAAAAAATATCATAAAAGTAAAGCTCGTAGAATATCAAGAATATATCCGAAACTTAAATTCAAGCGAGAAAATAACTTCAACTGTAAAAAAATATTTTGAATTTACAAATTTAAATTATGTTAATGAAAAATGTTATATATTAGGTCTACTAGCTATTAATATATTAGAAAAAGATCCTGACTACCAAGTTATTCATGCCCATGATTGGATGACATTTACAGCAGCTAAAATGATAAAAGAAATTTATAACATACCGTTAGTCGTCCATATTCACTCAACAGAAATAGACCGCGCGGGAGAACTAGATAACAATAAGCAAATTCTAATGATCGAACAATTTGGTATTCAACTTTCAGATCTTGTTATAACAGTCTCTGAATTTACCAAAAATTTAATTGTTGAAAAGTTTAAAACTCCTGCAAATAAAATTAAAGTTGTCTATAATGCAAGTAACAATCAACATAAAAGTCAAGAAGATAATAACCTTTTAACAGATGCTTTATCAGTACCAACAAAAACACCCCCAACTGAGAAAACACCAATAGTCACTTTTATTGGCAGAATTACTTTTCAAAAAGGTCCTTCCTATTTTGTTACTGCTGCAGAAAAGGTTATCAAACAGAATCCTAATATTATATTTAAAGTTGTAGGTACTGGAGATTTACTTCCAGCTATGAAACAACTCACTTGGGAATTAGGTATAGATAAGTATTTTCAATTTGAAGGATTTCTAAATGCAGCTGGTGTGCAGAAGTCATTACAGACTTCTGATATTTTTATTATGCCAAGCGTATCTGAACCTTTTGGTATTGTTGCTCTTGAAGCTATTGCACAAAATATTCCTGTCATTATTTCAAAACAATCAGGAGTATCAGAAGTTTTAAATCATGCTCTGAAAGTTGATTTTTGGGATACAGAACTTATGGCTGATAGAATATTAAGCTTATTAAAGTATAAGCCTATTCGAGCAGAAATGATACAAAATTCCTTAAAAGATTTAGATAATAGAACTTGGTTAAATTCAGCAAAAATTCTCCTCGATGCTTATAAAGAAATTAATTGAAAGGGTTAGTAAATGGTAGCAATTTGCTTTTATTTTGAAGTACATCAACCATTTAGAATAAATCATTATAGAATTAAAGAAATAAATAAACACAAGCCTTATTTTAATGATGAATCTAATAAACAAATATTTGAAAAAGTAGCAAAAAAATGTTACT
>CAYSZE010000362.1:0-14710 GCA_964435255.1 uncultured Oligoflexia bacterium | reverse complement strand
CGCCTTCACGTATGGGTGTCGCAACTAGACAATTTGAAATAGGTGATCCCATTTCAACAATTTCCAGAAACCATTTCATAAAAACACAAGAATTGGTAACAAAAGTTGATTACGGTCCTGGCAGACAAAAAGTTGTGGTAATTTTTCATAACTATTCAAATATGACTTATCATTCTGAATACTCAGAAATCAATAAAGGTCAATTAGCAAATGGGGTGCTTGCTATTTTAGAAGAAGCTCATAAAGGGTTATCTCATTATTTTAAAGTATTCTCTGTAAATCAGAATGATTTATTTACTGGCACAATGTATTTTAGTAAAGAATTACATAATGCAGAATATGCTTATTTTATTACTGATTTATTATTTGATTATGAACATCATTTATCAGCAGCTCAAAAAACCCTTGAAATATTAAATACGTTTAAAATAAAAAAAGCAATATTTATTTTAACACGAGATCCAATGGAAATTAATAACAAAAAAGAAATAGTTGAAGAACTCATTCCTTGGGAAAAAGATATATTATTTAAAAAACATCATCATTTTAGTGGCGATGAGTATTTTAAAAATATAGAAGAACAAATAATTTTTCTTGAAAAAAATGTATTTAATAATAACCATATTTTAAAAATAATCACAGCAAAAGACAATGTTATAGACTTCATAAATTTTATATTGTCTGAAATATTTAGGAAAAAATAAATATGTCATTATTTATTATTTCAAGTCTCATATCACTTTTAACTATACTTATTTTATTTTTGAGAATAAGAAATATCACTCCACGAAAAATTCCTTCTTGGTTTTTTGGCAAAACCAGAAACAAAACGATTAGAAATAAAATTAAATTAAACAAGCCCCCTCTCATACCTATAATATTAATACTAATTATCACCGCCTGTTTTTGCATTGCTTATTTTCAACAAAAACTAGGCTTTCAAAAAAACTTTGCGAACAAAGCTGCCTTAATATGGTTAGATCCTTCTGTCTCTGCTAAGCTAGCTAGAATATCTGCAAAATTTAACTCTGAAATTGAAGCTGAAAAAATCCTTGATTTTGGGCTTAATAATTTTGGACTTGAAAATTCATTTAAAATAATTAATGGTCAAATAAAAATTGAGTATAAAATTATCAAAATTAATTCAAAAAATGAACTTATACAATTTCTTGAAAAACAAAATGCAATAAGTTCACCCTTTACTCAATCTATTTTAACAGATGAAGTTATCAAATTATTAAATAATAATGAAGATTTTTTTGAAAAAAAGAATTTTATTATTGCTTTATCTGATGGGAACAATGAATCTCTACAGGGGCTTTATGCTTTAAAAAAATTTTTTGAGCAAGGAATATTATTAAAAACCAAAGAGTCTCTTAATATCATTAAAACTCAAAAAGAAATTATTCCCACAGAGTTGTTCGATTTATGGAATGAAAAAATCAAGAATAAAGATGATTTTACATTTTTTAATAAATATAAATCTAATATTCCTCAAGAAGCTAGGCCACATTTTATTGTCAATATCTATGAGGATTCTAAGGAAAATTTTAACCTCATTTCTTCAAAAGATAATAAACAAACTTTACCTCTCTTTATTGCTTGTTCTAATAAATACCCCAGTCCTATTGAACTTGATCCTTATTCAAGTTTAAGAATATTAGTTAATTTTTTTGGCAGTGACTTTATTGAAAAGCAATGCGAAAAAGAAAGTTATGAAAATACAAATCAAAATAAAAATATTTGGAAATACCGCAATGCAGCAGTGTGGGTCGTGCAATTAAATGAACAAGTCATTTCGACTATGAATGATGATTTATCTTTTTGGTTACCCGAAGGTTTTGATCCAAATTTTGATACCTTAGTCTATACAGCAGGAAACACAATAAATTCTGAATATATTGAAGAAACTCAATCACAAATTCATACAATACAAATGGATGCTGGCGCATTTCCTCTCCAAATTTCACTTATCCCACCTCCACCAGGTGCTGAATTAGGAGTTCGCTTTCCAGATGACACAAGAATTTATAAAGGCGTATTTAGGCCTTTTTATAGCACAACTGATGGCACAGTCTTAGCATGGAAAGCGACATCATTACCATTTTTTTATTTAAGAACGGCAACAGCTACACCTAATGGAGAGCTCGGCAGATCAAGAACATGGACTCACTTTTGGTTTGAAGTTGCGCATTCTTTGAAACAATCAAATTTATCATATATAAAATTAACACTAGATGATGTTGGAAGAATGAGAGAAAAATTTGATGAAGCTGAAATCAAACCTGATGATAAATTGTCAGAAGTCCTAAATTTAAACACTTTAAAATTTCAATCTGCAAACGAGTTTTCATTAGGTTTATATAAAATTGAGAATAAAAATAAAATGGTTTTAATTTCTACTGGTAAAGATCCTAAACTGAATAATACTGTTTCAAGTGATGAATTTAATAATGTATTTTCAAGTAACCCATCAGCATTAAAGGAACAAATGAAGAGCAATAATATAGGTTCATCTTTATTGCACTTAATAGCAGCTTTAATTGGTGCATTGGCTCTTATTACTTTATGGTGGCAACAAAAAAAAGCACTTAACATAATTTTGTTAGGAATTTTGTTTAGTCTTTATGAAAAAGATTTATTTGCTGCCGATAAATTTTCCTTTCCTTTTTTTTCTACTTTAAAAGATCTCAATAAAATAGAACAAGAAAATGTACCTTTTCGCATTGCCTGGTGTGGGAAAAATTACTCTGCAGTACATGAAAAAAAATACAATGAACTCAGATCGACTATCATGCGCAGAGGAACCATAGTATTTCCTGAAAAAATTAAAGCTGACGCTTGTCACCCTGGTGAAGCAGAAGTTTGGTGGACTGACGATTATCGTGAACTAAAATTAAAAGACTTAAATGCGCATATTTCAAATGGTGGCATTTTTATTCTCGAAGGAACTAAAGAAATTCCTCCTTTTTTATTAGAACTTAACGATATAAATATTGGAATACAATGGGAAGCTCCTAAAAAAAGAGGTATGTTTTATCGAAGCTTTTATCTTCTACAGTCACTCGATGGCTGTTTAAATGACACAGCAAGAGTATTAATTCTTAGAAAAAAAATTAATGCGCAAGCACCTTTTGGCCTAACAATAAGTACCCATTTTATTTCCAACGGTGAAGACTGTTTTAAAGAAAATCAAGATTATCGTTTAAGAAGTTTTGTTAATATATTCTATTCATTTTTAACAACTGATTATAAAGAAGATCAAATTCAGTTACCAGAAATACTTAATAGAATTAGAAACCTTGGATTAGAGCCATGAAAAAAACAATTATTTATATGCTAAGAATATTTATTATTTTCATGATATTTTTGCCAATAATATTTCCCTTTATTGACAAGAAAAATACCAATGAAAGTAACTCAATTATCAATATTTATATTCCTGAAGAAATAAAATTTAACACACAAGAAAAAGAGCAAATTGAAAAAATTATTTTTAATCAGTTTGGCGATGATACCAAATTAAAATATTCTGTATACGGAAACAAAGACAATTTACCAGTCCAAGACTATGATGATTTACTTACACAAATAAAAAATTATTCAGGAGCTTCTGTAATAGTATCTTATGCTGAATTTTTTGGAGAAGATGCAAAAAAGTTTTCATCGCTATTAAAACTAACAAATAGTTATAAAGAGAATAAGCTCTTTTATATTCCTATTGAAAAAATATCCAAAAGCAATAAAGTTAAAGATAATTATATTGTTCTTTCAGATATTTTTATTCCTAAAGTTAGTTTTTTAGGAGAAGAAACCATAGCTAATGTTCATCTTGTCGGAAAAATTAAAAGCCACTCAGAAATAAAAGGTGAAATAATTTTACACTCTGGAAATTCTTTTTTAAATTCTAAATCATTTAAAATTGATGTCCCGAAATCTGGATTAGTAAATACTATTATAAATATCCCCATTAATTTTACGAAAATAGGTAATCAAATTATAACAGCAGATATCACTTCATCATTTACAAAACCACCAACAAATTCAGTCAGCACAAATGTACAAGTTGTTTATTCAAAAACAACATTACTACATATTAGTGTTGGACCTGATTGGAGTTTAAGAACATTACGACAAAAATTAAAATTTTGGCCCAATTTAGATTTGTTGAGTTATTATATTTTACGAGAAACATCAAGTGATCAAAGTATTCCTAACTCACAATTATCGTTAATTGAATTTCCTGCAGATAAATTATTTGGCAGCAGTTTGCAAAATTTTCACGGAATTATTGCACAAAATTTTTTGTTTGATACATATTTAGGAGAAAAAGAATCTAGTAACCTTATTAATTATGTCGCCAATGGTGGACGATTGGTAATCCAGGCTGGCCCCTTATCTTTTTTAAGCGATAATTCCTTTATAAATTCGATATTTCCTTGCGAAAATAAACCCAAATGGGATTTAAAAAGAAAATATTCATGGCAAGCAAATAACACTAATTTCATTAGTGATCCTGTTTTTAATGATAGTTTATCAAATATTGTATCTAACTACACTGCTACCCAATGTTCCCCAAAAAAAGATGCCATCGTCCTTGCTAGAACAGTTGAAGGCAATCATCCTGTTTTACTGGCCATGCCTTATCAAAAAGGTATTGTTCTAACTTTTTTAGGTGCAGACTGGTTATTTGGCTACACCCAAGAAAAAGTAGAAAACAATGCTGCCTTAGCTCTAAGAATGCGTGGTTCAGAAAGCAGTGAAAATATATTCAATTGGATGGTTGAATTTCTCCAACGCCGACAAGATAGCGGTATAAAAGCCCCCGATTTCGTTGGACCTCGTATTTATGCTAAAGATAAATATATTCAAATAAAAAGTAGAGGTGGGCTCCAATTAGAAAAAAGTGTTATTATCGCCTCACCATTGAAAAAAAGTATCATAGGGACTCCTTTTCTTTTAAATAGCCTCAATAAAGAAATGTTGCAGTTAAATAACCCCCTAGCCAACATTGGTCAAAGTCAAAACCAAACAAGCGGAATAAATACAGATATATCAATTAGTTTCAATGAAAAAGGAAGTGAACAAAGTAAATTACAGACGTGGCCCGTATTTCCAGGAACTGCAAAAGAGCAAGAAGATTTCGAAAATCCTTTTTTATTTGAAGGAATACCTGAATTATTGAAAATAACTTCCGATTTAACAAAAGATGTATCTGCAGTGTCAAAAAAAGTAGCACTCATTGATGCCTACCCATGGCTGCTCGCTTGCGCACTTTTATTGCTAACACTGGAACAGCTATTGACTCGTGTTCTCTGGAGGCATGTACTCCAGAAGCATTAAGCTTATAGGTGGAGTATGGTTCCAAAAATACCAAAAAGACGCGAACCTCGCTATGAAACAGCTATAGTTGCGCAAATTTTCCCCAATAAATGGAACCCTCTTATTTCAAAAAAAGTTGTTGTCTTAGATTTATCTTGGAAAGGCTTCAAAGCAGAATTTATTACTAAAGATGGTATTTCGTATAAACCAGGTAAGAATCTTTCTTTAAAAATTCCAATTGATCAATTCAATATTTCTAATATCAAATTTTTAAAAATTGATTTGGTTGTAAAATGGTGTGATAAAGAGTTAAAGAGAATTGGTGGTGTTATCATTCATCCTCGCGGTGAAAACGCCATTATTTTAGGCAATTTAATTCAAAAGCTTGCTTTATTAAAGCAAACTGAAGATGACTTAAGCCAAGGAAGCGCAAAAACTCTTGAACAAGAAAGTAGTGAAGCTTCCTAATTAGGGAGCTTTTCTATGTCCTTTTTTTCGCGATACAAAAATTTTATTTTAGAAATACATAACCCTAATAATTTTGTATTTTCTTCAGAAAGTTTGATATTTCCAGTTTTTAATTTAGGAGAATGGAAGTTAACACCAAGCTCTAAGCAAACTAAGCTTAATATCTTAAGCGAGAATTTATTAAAGTTTAATGAACTTAAATTGAAGCACACAAAACCAATGGGCATTTTAGTCAGTTCCACTGCCGAAGTGCAACTGGCAGCAAATATGGCAGATTTCTTATATATTCCTGGTGAATTGTGCCGCCAAAGCGATATTTTAGAAGCTTGCCAGACCACATCCTTACCTATTTTTATTGAAAAAGGTAATTTTCTTGCTCCTAGTGATCTCATGCGTGTTGCCGAAAAATTAAAAGCCACTGATTTCGCATTGATCGATTGTGGAACGGCATTCGGGTATTCTGATGTTGTATTGGATCCGCGTGCTCTTTATACGTTAAAATCATTGTCAATTCCTTTTGGTATTAATTTAAGTCAATTATTAACTCCTGAAGGAACATTATACCAACACCGCCCTCAGTGGTTACAAAATCCAAATTTTTTAGATGCATTTTTAGAAACAGGACGCTGTTTTGGCGCTCAATTTTATGTTGTAAATAATACAACTCATGTAAAATATCTGTCTAAAAATTTTAATATAAATTAAAGGCTATAACATGGGAAATCAGACTCATACATATGCAGGCCACTGGAATGGTCATATATGTGATCAAATATATTTAAATAAAAATAAACCTATTATTATTGCTGGTCCCTGCATGCTGGAATCTTATGAATTAGGTATTGAAGTAGGTTCATTTTTAAAAAGAATTTGTGATAAATACCAGCTTCAATACGTTTTCAAAAGCAGCTACGATAAAGCAAATCGCACAAGTGTAACAAGCAAGCGCGGTCCAGGGCTTGAAAAAGGTTTGCAATGGCTTACTGACATAAAAGAAAAATTAAATGTTCCAATATTAACTGATGTCCATTCTATCGCTCAAATACAAAGTGCGGGTAAAATTGTAGATATTTTGCAAATCCCTGCATTTCTTTGCAAACAACGAGAACTTCTTTGTGCTGCTGCTGAAACAGGAAAAGTTGTACAAATTAAAAAAGGACAATGGGCGGCACCAGAAGAAATGTTAGAAATTGCGCAGTACATAGCATCTTGTAATAATCAAAAAGTCATCTTAGTAGAAAGAGGCTCGTGCTTTGGCTACAACAATTTAGTTGTCGATTTCAGAAATTTAGTTGCAATGGCGAAAGAAGGGCATGCGGTTATTTTTGATGCCACACACGCAGTACAACTTCCAGGTGCTGGTAATGGAACATCTTCTGGATTACGTGAAATGGTACATCCTTTGGCAAAAGCTGCCGTTGCCATCGGGGTAGATGGCATTTTTATGGAGGTTCATCCAAATCCTCGCCAAGCCTTATCCGACGCAGATACCCAACTAGATATGGCATCTGCTGAAAAAATAATTCAGGATATTGCGAGATTGTCGCTCGTATAACTAAAGCATTTGTTCTAAACAATAGTTTTTCATAGTTTCCATATTTTCTACCTGTTTAGTAATAAAACCATTTTCAACCATAATTTTTTCAACTGCAAAGTTAACCCAACATTGCGTATATGCAGAAGGATGCGGTGAATTAAAAAAGAGGGGATATTTAATTCTGTTTCCTTCTCGATCAGTACATTTATTTTCTTTTGTTGATAAAAGTATAGTTTCTTTACCAATTTGAGATAAAGCCGTTTTAAAATAACCACCACCATAACAAAAATCTTGAATATAATTATTACTATTAGGAATTAAATATTCAGAATTTAATTTCGTAAATCCATAATCAAAGTAAGTATCATCAAAAATATTTTTATTATTCATTATTCTATCGAAATCAGTATTTATATCTAATAATTTAATATTAATTTTATCTTTTAATTGTTCCCTTAAAAAAACTAGAGAAGAATTTAAATAAGAATTAAATTTATAAGTCCCTTGAGATAACTTCAGAGAAAATTCTTTTTTGTTTTGTTGATCATTATTATATTTATTGTAATTAGCGGTTAATACAATAGGTGTTTTGCCTAAGTCTGGTAAATTTAAAACAAGAAAGTGATATCCCCCAGCATTATTTAGCATTTTTATTTGGTCGATAATATTATCAACAGCACGTTTTGCAATAAAATAAGCACCACCAGTTCCATCTGGATTTTCAAAAATTGCTTGTGCTGGTTGGTTGTTTTCAAATTTTTCCAAAAAATCATTTGCACCAATCCAAATAATAAAAAGAGTTTCTTTAGGTTTAGTGATAATTTTATTATAAGATTGATAAGAGTCCGTTGTTAAATAGGATTTTAAATATGAATTTACATAATATTTTGAACTACCTGTAAATAAATTTCGCATTGCAGTTACAAACTGTGTCGGAATATTACTATTAAAGGCATCATTTGTCCCATCGGTTTTTGCTCCACCATAAGCAAAATTTAGGACGGGCAAATGCGTTCTTTCTGTTAAATAATCGTTCCAAACATACCCGTCCGTGAATCTCCCATACCAAAAGGGATAAAAAGGCATAATTTTTGTCCAGCGTTTTAAATTCCCAGCATCAGAAAGGCTATCACCAAACAAAACTATTTGTTTAATTGTGTTTGCATACGATTCCTGATTTTTAAACTGAATAGGGTATTCATAGCCCGCAAAATCAGATGTTGCAGCCTTAAATTCAAATAAATCATAATTTTTTGTTGGATGACTTTTTTGTAACGAAATATTGCATTGGTCTTCCACTTCTTTATAAGTTAATTTTTCCTCTATAAAAAAACCATCTACAATTTTTCCACTTAATTTAGTCCAAGATGACAATGAATTATCAGAATATTTTGCCCAGACATAATTTTTTCGTGCGCCAAAAGTTATTAAATCAGTACTGGGATACATTAGACTTGGATTATTGTTTTCTAACCCTTTTGCTTTGTCATGATAATAACAAACAACATAATATTCTGAATGAAAAGTATTTTTTATATAAAGTGATTCCGATTCAGCAAATGCAGAAAGAGAAATGGTTGGCATCGCCAAAAAAAACAATTTTTTTAATAAATTGCTATAGGATCTTAAATCCATAATATATCTCCAGTTTTTAATTGATTTAGTAAAAAAATATAATGGATTTAATGGCCAGTCAAATATTTGATAATTTACAACTTTTTCTAAAATTTTTCTGAAAAGGATCATACTGCGTCAACAATTTTACTGAAATATGAACAAATAATTCTCATCTTATTTGTCATTTATATGACACGTCATGAATTTGGCACAAAAAAAACTCCATTAAGTAATGGAGTCACCCTGTCTTTATCGCAAATAATTAATTAAAAATAACTGTATATGTTTCTTTAGCACAATATTTATTTAAGTCAGAATTTTTAATAAATATTTCTATAGCTTTAGCAGCATTATTCTTTAAGTCAGCGGCAAAAATAGGGTTTACAAACGCAGGTGTTCCTCTAATTACACTAGTTTGTGTAATTGTTATTTTTTTGCAAGAGTCATCACCAATAACTGCTTTAATTGCCGCTTCAGTTTGATATGAACCTATAAGAGGAATATTAATAACTTTAAATCCAACACTATTGACATTAATGTTAGTCAATCTATTTTGTGTATTAACATCAAAAGTTCCAGATAAAGTGACAGGAGTATTAGGATCTATTGAACCCTTATTAAAAGTATCGATCATTTCTCTAATTATTTTATTTTGATTATCTTGATTTACAACGCTACTTAAATTGTAAGAATCAGCCAGTGCTAAACCAGAAACAGATGCACAAATAATTGTAATAAGCTTTAACTTCATAATATTTTCCTTTTTAATTTGACAGGGCTTATTAAAGCTAACAGCTTTTCCTTAAATATCAAGAATATTTTTAAAAATATTATTCAATAATATTATAAAAATAATAACAATAAAATAAACAAATAAAAAAAATAATATTTTTTTAATTAACATTTCTTTTTATTATAAAAGAATAAAAAATAAATTAATTTTTTAGTATTAAAAAAATGAATAACAAATTTTATATTAATACTGAAAATATTAAATTATTTTTTTCTTATTTTATTTTAATTAATCATTATAATATAAAAAGCCTTTTCAATTTTCATGAAAAGGCTTAAAAATGAAATGCTATAAATTAATTTTGATGCATAATTCTTTTTAGAAAAGTTTGTAATCTTTCAGTTTTAGGAGCAGAAAACATTTCTTTGGTATCACCTTGCTCAACTATAACACCACTTTCTAAAAACATTGTTCTATTTGATACCTTTTGGGCAAAATACAATTCATGAGTTACAACAATCATTGTCATACCGCCTTTAGCAATATCGACAAGAATATCGACAACCTCATCAACAAGTTCTGGATCCAAAGCACTAGTAGGTTCATCACAAAGTAAGACTTTAGGATTAATAGCAAGAGCTCTCGCAATAGCAACACGTTGTTGTTGCCCTCCAGATAAGCCTCTGGGATATTTGTCTAAATGCGCTGCAAGCCCTACTCTATTTAATAATTCAGTGGCAATATGATAAGATTCTTCTTTTGGTTTTCCAAGTACTAAACTTGGGCCTAAAGCCACATTTTCCAAAGCAGACATATGCGGAAACAGTTCAAATTTTTGAAATATCATTCCAGTATTACGACGGATCAAATGCAATGCCTTTTTTGAGTCACGATAATTAATACCACAGACTTCTACATCTCCAGATGTAATTGTTTCTAGTGCGTTTATTGTTCTTAAACATGTGCTTTTGCCACTACCAGAAGGACCAATTAATGCTACGACTTCACCTTGTTTTACTTCAAAATTTATCCCTTTAAGAACATGGTGTTCTTTGTCTTTGGTATAAAAAATTTTATTAACATTTCTTAAACTAACTACAATTTCTTGCGACATAAAAACCATTTCCAAATTAATGTTTTAAGCTAACACTTAATTTCTTTTCTAAGTAACGACCTAATGAACTGACAAGGGTATTTACAACGAAATAAAGTAAGGCAATAAAGAACCAAATTTCAAAACTTCTAAACGTAACAGTCACTGCATTTTGCGCTTCTTTTGTTAATTCAGGAATAGCAACCACAGATAATAATGAACTGTCTTTTATGAGAGAAACAAATTGACCAATAAGAGGTGGTAGCATATTTCTCAAAGCTTGTGGTGCAATTACTTTTCTCGCTATTTGCAAAGGGCTTAAACCAAGTGCTTTTGCGGCATCGATCTGTCCTTTTTCAAAATTTACAATGGTACCTCTGAAAATTTCGGCGACATAAGCAGAACAGAAAAGACTCATAGTCAATACGCCTGCAACAGCTCCAGAAAGATTGAAGGCAGATCCTACTATAAAATAGGCCACATATAATTGAACAAGGACAGGTGTGTTGCGAAAAACATCTACATAAAATAAAGCAGCAAATTTTGCTATGCGTTCTTTAGTTGTCAATAAAATTCCAAAAATGATGCCAAGAATAGTACCAATAATAATAGCTTCAAAGCTCATTTTAATAGTAACCCAAAGACCCTTTAAAAAGAGTCCTGGACCTCCTCCTTCAGAAGAAGGTAACCAAATATATGGAGAAAGATTAGAAAAGTCCCAGCTGTAATCAAGTTCAAGAAAACTACGAACCAAAATATACATTAGCAAAACGATTACGAAGAAAGAAAGAAGAGAGTAGTAAAGAGGTATTTTTTTATCTGGCATTGCGTTTCTTTTTTCCAAGCAGAGGATTTATAACAGAAAAAACCTAAAAGATTTATTTATCAAGAAGAGCAGTCCACCCTTGACTTTCAAAATAGTATTTAATGGCCTTATCATAACCACCATTTTTTTTCCAGTCAGCCAAAAATTTATTAAAACTTTTTGCAAGCTCTTGATCTTTCTTGCGCATAGCAACTGCAAACTGGTCACCATTAAATCCTTGTGGAATAATATAAATTTTCCCAGGATTGTTTAAAGCGGCAAGTTTTACATAAGGAGTGTCATATATAAATGCGGCAGCTCTGCCACCCAGTACTGCATTTAAGGTGTCAGCATCGGCATCAAAACGCATGATTTGCGCATTGCTTAAACTTTTAGAGTCTTGCAGAAAAAGATCTGGTGCAGAACCCGTTTTAACAGCTACTTTGATACCTTGCTTATTAAAATCTTCTAAAGATTTAAAAACTTTTCTATTTTCAGGAGTGTCTTTTGTCGCAATAAGCAATTTATTGTCATAATAAGGATCACTAAAAGTAACAGCTTTTTCACGTTCCTTAGTTTTTGCCATGGAAGAAGCTATCATGTCGCACTTTGCTGTTAATAAGGAGGGAATGATCCCATCCCATTTTGTGTCTAACATAACGAGTTTTACATTTAATGATTTAGCAAAAGCTTCCATCATTTCAGGATCAAATCCTATCCATTTGCCTGAAGCTGTCTTCATCTCTAAAGGTAAATATCCAGATTCTGAACAGACCTTTAAAACACCATCCTTCTTTATGGTATCCAGTATAGATTTATCAGCAGCACTTCCTTTCGATTGAAACACGATAGAAATTGCACAGATAAATAATTTTATGAATGTGCTTCTTGCTGCAAGCCGTAGCCCAGATTGAGTTGAGCTCCTCATAGTTGGATACCTTTCGTTAATTATAAGAAATACGAAAAAAGCAAAGCTCCGTTTATCACACAAAATCCAGCTGAGCAAATCTATTTCCCAAAAGAAAAACTTAAAAATGTAGCAAAAAATATCTGTTTTTTGCTTAAAGCGCCCAGAAGGAAAATGTTTCTTCACCAAGATGTGTCATATGCAAATATTAGTCATATCCTCTTCAACAAAAAATAAGATAATTACAACAATATAGTAGATCTCGTAAGAGGACCGATATGAATTTAAAGAGATTTTTTCCCCTTTTCAACATATTATTTTTCTGCGGTTGTTCTTCGTTGCTAAATCCTAATTACAAAAGAAATGGGGATGTAAGTGAACAACGAAAAAGCACTGGATTCTTAGAGAGCCTCTTTCAAGATGAGCCCAATATTGAAAATAATAGAGAAAATTACAGTAATAGAAATGTTATTTCCCAAAATGGAATAGCCAACCCAAACAAAAGACCCAACTTTGGTAATTATAATTTAAACTATCAACAACCTATTCAAAATCCATTTACTTTAAGCCACATAGAAGGAAATACCTGGCGGACACAGGCTCACCCTGCTTTGGTTTTTGGCATTATGTCCCGTATTTTATCGCAAAACTATATTATCAGTTCCATGGATCGCAAAAACTTTAACCTGCAAACAGATTGGGATAAATTTTTTATCGATGGCAGACTGTTCCGTAATAGAATAAATATTATGGTTTTTCCAGTTAGCCCCAGACAAACGGAAGTGGTCTTAAAAAATATTGTTGAATACTACACAGGCAGTCCAAATAATAAGATGGAAGACCATTCTTCCTGGCTTCCTAGCCCTGATTTAACCGATGAAGTAAATAAATTAATTGATTCAACAAATAGACAAACAACACTGCTACAAAACCAAATATACTCCCGCTAAATCCAGCCTACTGCAAAAAGAATGTGAATATTTTTCCCATACAATTCAATCATTTATTACCGAATAAGCAATAACTAGTTGTTTATTAGGTAAGAATATGAAAATTTTAATTCTTTTCATTTCAATTTTAGCTGCACTTTCGTGCCAAAAAAGTTCTTTTGGTATCGATATTAGTTTCAATGGCAATTACTCAACAAGCTATACTAGTACATATAAATATACGCGCACTTCCTATGGACTCGAAATAGGTTTACCTTTAAACCGCTTTATGCAGCTTGAATTAGGTGAAAGTTACACAAGTGATTTATACGAATATAATGATGCCTACAAAACGTACCTTACCAGCCAAGGAGCCACATCTCTTCCTGCTGGAAAATTAACCCAACAAATAGATTCAACAGATACTTATACAAATTTAAGTGTAGGTTTGTTTAATTACTATTTTAGCCCTTCTATTTATGGTGGTATTATGAATAGAAAACAAAAAACAAAAGATATCTATGGACAAGAAAGTAACGATGAAGTTCCTATGACTTGGGATGCAGGAGCTGCTTTATCAATCAGAATAACTAGGTATTTTCACTTAAAAATCACTTATCGTATTTCCCCATCAGGGGTCAATTCTCCTTATGGAAATCCTTATTATGATCAGTCTTATTGGGGCGGAATCACATTAAGCTTCTAACTTATTAATTTTGTTTATTTAAATATAAATTTACACTTTACAATTTAATTGACTTTTCTGTTAACTTAATTTACCCCTATTTTACTAGTTTTAACTTAGCTATTACTATAAGTATCTAGGGAAATAATATGAAGGTTTTAAATTTTTATTTTATAATTTGTCTTGTAATATCGATATTATTTGTTGGTTGTATTAATCAAGAAATATCATATTTTAATAGCAATAAAAAAATACTTAATAGACAGATTACTTTAGTTTCCTCAGAATTCTATTCATTACATAAAAACTATTTGACTAGTATAGAAAATTACTTATCAAGTTTAAAAATAAAATATGAAAATTCAGTAAAAAATGCAGTAACTAATTACACTGATATGCAAAACAATATTTCCAATTTAAATCAAGGAATTATTAATACTCATACGAATATTGACAATTATTTAGACCATTTTTTTATGCCAGTTAAGAGTTGAGAAAAAGATTGGAAGGATTGAAGAAGTAGCTCCAATTTGTTAAATAATTTTTGCGAAAAAAAAGTAACAAAGGAGCTACCAATGGATTGGCAGAACCAACTCATCACTGTTTACCTTACT
>CAYSZE010000361.1:0-4182 GCA_964435255.1 uncultured Oligoflexia bacterium | reverse complement strand
ATATAACAGCTCAAGTTACAACCTACAGCATAAACATACTTTAAGGTAAAAAAGTTCATTATTAACCTCCAAAGGAAGTTTTAATATATGAACCAATTTAAAAGCAGGGAGAGCCAAGTTTCTGAGCAATGGCTGATTTAAAATAAGACAAAGTTTGCAGACTTTGTGCAATGGTAAAAGAATTGAGACTTCTATCTTGACCTTTGTGACCTTTTTTGCAAAAAATAAGGATAACGTCGCCATAGCTCAGTTGTATAGAGCACTTCTTTCCTAAAGAAGGGGTCGCAGGTTAGAGTCCTGCTGGTGACGCCATACTCTTTATTCATTATTTTCTTGAAAACTTTGCCGCAGAGCCTTCCAAAGAGCTATTCATTCCATTTTCGTATTTCTTTGCAATGGAATTGTTTTAATAACCTCTCATTTAACTGGCAGACTGTTTCACTTTAGGTTTATTTTCAAATTAGGGCATTGTCAGATCATTTTCTTCTAAAAATTAAACAAGTAATATTCAAAGTAGAATTTTTCTTTGGAATTTTTTAATAATTTGTCATTAAATAAATTAATAAAATTAGTATTTTTTGAATTGTTGACAAAACAAACGTAAAGATTTCTCTGAGCAGAAACTTGATCTAAGAAAATAGTTGTATTATTTAAGTCAGGTATAATTTGCTGATAATAACTATTAGTCAATTTATCAATTACAATTGCATCAACTCTCTTATGCAACAATTTTGATATATTCAAAAAATCATTAGAAGCTTCATCAATTTTAATAACGTTTTTTTTGATTAATTCATCAAAATCCATCGTAAAAAAAGTATTTTTTACTTTTCCAATTGTTTTTCCTTTTAAATCATTAATATTATTTATTTTAAAAAAATTCTCTTTATTTAATAAAAAACCTAAATCTGTTTGAAATATAGGCTGTGATTTAATGAACTTTTTACTATCACAATCATAAGCAGGGAAATAGCCAATATTTTTTCCAGATAACGCTTCGTTTTTCGCTCGAGAGAAAGGAAAAAATTCTATTTTCGCTTCAACTCCTGCAACTTTAAAAATTTCGCCTACAAAATCTGCTAAAACACCACCCTTTGGCATAGATTCAGAAGTAAAAGGCATAAATTCAAACGTAGAAAGGACAATATCTGATCCGAACTTTTTCTCCATATTTTCATATATACCCGCTCCAACCATACAGTTATCATCAACCTTTACTACAAAACTTATTTTCTTACTTATTTTTTTTGTAATGGGATTATACCAATTATATTCAATCCACCGCCCATCAGTAGAATTTGAAGCCTTTAAAAGTTTTTTAATTGGAAAATCACCTTTACCATCTTGAACATTAAGTATACTCAAACCAACAAGTTTAGGTTTATTGCCATGAGCAAGTAATATTCCGTTAAAATCTAAAGAGAAAATATACAATTGCCCATATTTTCCTTTAGTAAATTTTCCTTTAGGATTATTAAATTCTGCAAATGCTTTATCTTTCCCATTTTCATTTATATATTTAATAGCATCTAAGACAAGATTTTGAACCTCTTTTTTTGTAAACTGTTCATCAGAGAATACTTTAAATTGGAGAAATAGTAGAAAAAAAGTTAAAATAAAATTTCTTATAAGCATAATGGGCACCTGAATTTTAAACGTAAAATAAAAAAATATAAAATTAAATTATTATTTAGCATTCTTATTTTTTCGAACTCCATAAATAATTACCTCTGTATTTATAACTAAATCATCTAAATGTTGACTAAGTTTTATTATTTCTTCAGTCTCATTTAAAGAGTTATCAGATTCTTTTGCATTTTTAAAAGCTAATTGATCTAATATTCCCATGTCGTTAGCAATTTGTTTTACTCCTATTTCTTGTTCTTTAGTAGCATCAGAAATATGTCCCATTTGCAGATTAATTTCTTTAATTCCATTAACAATATCATTAAATGAGTCTGTTACGATTGTGGTTCGTTTCTGGCCAGTTTCTACTTTTTCAATTGTTTGAACTAAAATTCTCTGAATTTCCTCTCTACTTTTTTGAAGCAGAGTTTGAATTTCTCCAGAAGATTTTCCGCTCATATGTGCTAAATTTCCAACTTCTTCAGCAACAACAGCAAATCCTTTACCATGCTCTCCCGCTCTTGCAGCTTCTATTGAAGCATTTAATGACAACAGTTCCGTTTTCGAAACAATTTCATTTATTATTCTTGATTTTAATTCAATTTCATTTATTATTGCCCCGATTTCATTCAACATTTTACTTGCTTCTTGAATTCCTTTCATTGAATTCGTTAAATCTTTCATTGAATTTTCACTATGAGAGGTTTTAGCTGCGATAGAATTTGCCAAAGATTTTGAATTATTAGTTAATTCAAAGGTTCTTCCTATCATACTTGATATTTCTGATATTGCTGAAGCAGTTGACTGGGTAGAAACTTCTTGTTCCTTTGAGAATTCTTTAACATTTTGGCTTGATTTTTTTAACTCTCCACTTTTAGTAATTAAAGAAGTCGATGTTTGAGTGAGCATGCGGCAAATACTTTCTAATGATTTTATTATAGAATTAGCGAAAAATATTCCAAATATTATGAATACAACAAACGTTATAGAACAAATAGATAAAAGGATTTTCATAAAATCAAACATTAAAATCTGTAAATCATCTATATAAACACCTGTACCAACAATCCAATCCCATTCTGGAAGATAGTAAATGTATGAAAGTTTTTTTACGGGCTTATCAGAGCCTGCTCTTGGCCACATGTATTCAAGAAATCCTTTCCCATGCAATTTAGCAATATTTGAAAATTCAATAAATAGTTTTAACCCTTCGGGATCAGTAAATTTTGACATATCTTTTCCGGAGAGATCTGGTTTTACAGGATGGAGGACTAAATAAGATTGTGTATTTGTGATAAATATATATTCTTGTTTGTTATAGCGGATATTATTAATGTATTCTTTAACTCTGTCTTGCGCTTCTTGTCTTGTAAGTACTTTGCTTTTATCTAAATTAACAAAATATTCTGTTGTAGAAACTACAGTTTCAATAATATTAACTAATGAAGCTTTCCTTTGAAAATATAAAGAATTCCAATAAATATATGAAACACATGCTAATAATATGGTCAATAATAAACATGACAAAAAAGAATTGATAAAAACTTTACTTTTAATCCCAACCTTCATATACGCTCACTCTATTTAAGTAGTTACTAAATTCAAAAACTAATTAATAGCAGAAGAATTTTGTAAATTATCGGAAAAAAATATATTTTAATTAATAAAAAGATATATTATGATATTTTTATAAAATAAGCATAAAAACAAATGAAATCATTATATTATTCATATCGAGATCCAATAAATGAAGAAAAGTGTTCGGCAGAAAAAATGTAACATCATATTTGACAATGAGCGGAAATAGCCATTCGCATTACCCGTTTTATGCATGTTGTAATTGGTTTTTGACTAGGGGTTCTGTATCAGAAACTATAATGGGAGTGAGCGTGTGTTCTCAAATTTTTGCCAAAACGAAAGGGGATCTTATAATGTTCGCCAGGGATAAATCCCATTTTTTCTATAGATTCATTTAATTAAGAAGGAGTCGCGCCCCATATTAATTTTTCTTTTTTAATTTTCAGCCAAAATCTACTAATTTAGTCTGATTAAAAAATGCGGGAGTCCCTTTTTTATGTGATAACATGTACGTAAATATAAATTTAACAGAATTAAATGGAAAATAGGTGAAATATTTAAAATATTTTTTCTGCTTCCAAAGGCAAATACATAAATAAACCCTCTGCAATAAAAATGGTTTTGCTATTTAAGTCGAACTCTTTAATTTCTTAGTAGAATTTAGTAACAAAAAATTTCCTGGCAAAAGTGTAAAACTTTGCTTTCCAACCAATTGTTGAAGATAAAAAGTGAAAATTTAAATATTTACTGACAGGGTCAACATAATCTTTAAATTTTGAATGATGACTACAACACGCTATACTTTTAGAAATGATAACGGCAGTTGCACTGGGCTTATTTTTTTTCATAGATATTCTCCAATATGGTTTAGTTTTTAACTTAAATATAACCTAGCATGGAAAATTTATTTTGGTTTAAATTTTAAAATTTTAGTTTAATTATTTTATAAAAAAAATCACAATATTAGTAACAAAAATT
>CAYSZE010000360.1:0-8178 GCA_964435255.1 uncultured Oligoflexia bacterium | reverse complement strand
AATCAAATCGCCAACTCGTGCATAACGGCGAAAAGATCCGCCCATAACACGAATGACATTGAGAGTTCGCGCACCGCTATTGTCGGCTGCTACCAGGATTGATTCTGGCTGAATCACGATACACCCCATTACATGAGAAAGAGAAAAGAAACTATTTAACTGCGTTGCTTCCTAAAATTAGTGAGCAACAACAGAAACAACTTTCCAAGACTTATTTTTGGAAATACGGCGGCAAGGCAAAATGTCAACATCTTTCCCTACAGCAATATTTGCAACACCAAATGTGTCAGCGAACAAAGAAGTATGAAGGTGAAGGCGCTTGCCATATGTTTTATTAGGAACAATGCGTGGCACTTCAACTTTAACTGTTTTTGCGTCTTTAGAGATCGAAACGACGCGACCTCTAATAGGATTCTTTGTAATTTTATTGTTGTTTTCCATGTTTATACCTCAATTATTTAGCAGATGCTTGTGCTTTTTTACGAGAAACGATTCTTAGATCTCTTCTCAAACCAGCAATCCCACCTGCGTTGCTTATAACAGCAGGGTCCATGGAAACTCTGAACTTTACAAGTTCTTTAACAAAAGAATCTTGTTTTTTAGCTGCATCACTAGAGTTTAAATCAGCAAACTTTTTTTGTTTTTTCATTGATTTTCCCAAACCTTATCACTTCTGCTCATTACACGTGTTTTGAATGGGAGTTTAGCTGCAGCAAGCTCAAAAGCTTCTTTGGCAAGACTTGCAGGGACACCCTGAACTTCAAAAATCACACGGCCTGAACGAATTGGACAAACCCAACGATCCAAACCACCTTTACCAGAACCCATACGTGTTTCAGCTGGTTTTTTAGTAATAGGCTTGTCTGGAAACACACGAATCCACACTTTTCCACCACGCTTTATATGGCGAGTCAAGGCAATTCTGCTTGCTTCAATTTGACGAGCTTCTAATTTTCCAGGTTCAATTGCCTGAAGAGCGAAATCACCAAAGTCTACGCTGTTGCAACGATCGGCAACACCTTTAATACGACCTTTGTGGGATTTACGAAATTTAACTTTCTTTGGAGCCAACATGTTTCATTACTCCTCATTGCGTGCAGTTTTCGCAGCAGAAACAGTCATGCTTCCTGCTGTTTTACCAAAAACTTCACCCTTAAATAACCAAACCTTAACACCAATGAGTCCGTAAGTTGTTAAAGCTTCAGAAGTTCCATAATCAATATCAGCACGAAGAGTATGAAGAGGAACACGGCCTTCCATATACCACTCAGTACGTGCCATTTCAGCACCATTTAAACGGCCAGAAACGCGAATTTTAATTCCTTTTCCGCCAGCTTTCATAGCTTGTTGCATAACCTTCTTCATTGCTCTTCTGAAGGAAATGCGTTTTTCAAGTTGTTGTGCAACGTTGAAAGCAGCTAATTGAGCATTTGTATCAGGACTTTTAACTTCAAATACATCTACTTTGATGGATTTGTCGTTAGACTTAAGAACGGATTTGACTTCATCGCGAAGCAATTCAATTCCTTTTCCTTGTTTACCAATAAGTTTTCCAGGTTTTGCTGTATAAACTTTTACTACTACTTGTTTTGCAGCGCGTTCAATTTCCACGCGTGCAACGCCAGCTTCTGCGTATTTTTTTGATATGAACTTGCGAACATTCAAGTCTTCATTAAGATTTTTTGCAAATTCACGTTTGCTAAACCAACGAGAATCCCAAGTCTTGTTAATCCCAAGTCTCAAACCAATTGGATGTACTTTCTGACCCACTGTTGTACCCTCTGTTAATTAAGTTTAAGACGAATAGTTAAGTGCGACGTCTTTTTTAAGATAGGCGTAGCACGTCCTTGCGCGCGTGGCATAAACATGCGACGGCGTGGACCTTCATTCACTACAAAGTCACTAATTACAGTATTTACAGCACTGTTAGCAGGAAGCTGTGCAAGCGCAGAGCGAATAAGCTTTACTGTTGCAACAGAACCAGCACGTCTTTCAACAGAAAGAACGGCTATTGCTTGTGGAACAGTTTTGCCAATGATTAGCGGTCTTAACAATCTTGCTTTACGTGCGGTACACTTTGCAGCATAGTGTGTTGCTTTTGCGTCCATAAATTACCTCTTACTTTTTCTTAGCGGCTTTTTTATCCGCACCATGACCATGGAAAGTACGAGTTGGCGAAAATTCACCAAGCTTGTGTCCAACCATATTTTCGTTCACATAAACGGGAACGAATTTTTTCCCATTGTGAACTGCGAATGTGAGTCCAACAAAATCTGGAATAATTGTGGAACGGCGGCTCCAAGTTTTAATTACCTTCCCAGCACCCTTGTTTTTATCTGCTAATTTAAGCAAATGAGTGTCTACGAAAGGACCCTTTTTCAACGAACGTGACATGTGCTTTTACCCCTTAAGCAATTCGATTATTTCTTACGACGGCTTATGATAAACTTATCGCTAGGTTTGACCTTGCGAGTCTTATAACCTTTAGCCAATTGACCCCATGGTGAACATGGATGACGGCCACCACTTGTACGACCTTCACCACCACCCATTGGATGGTCAACAGGGTTCATAGCGACACCACGTACAGTTGGACGGATACCCTTCCAACGATTACGACCAGCTTTACCAATAGAAACATTCATATGGTCAGCATTGGACACAGTACCAATAGTTGCATAGCAGTCTTCTGGAATAAGGCGAAGCTCACCAGAAGGCATACGAATTTGAGCGTATCTTTCAATACGACCCACTAACGTAGCGGAAGCACCAGCACTGCGAACTAATTTAGCACCAGAACCTGGACGCATTTCAACACTGTGAATTGTTGTACCAGCAGGAATTTTCTTTAACGGTAGACTGTTTCCTGCTTTAATGTCAGCTTCTGCTGAAGCTATGATTTTAGTGCCAACTTTAACGCCATCTGTTGCAAGAACATAACGACGATCTCCGTCAACATATTTAACGAGCGAAATAAAAGCTGTACGATTTGGATCGTACTCAACAGAAGTAACAACACCTTCTACATCTTTACGGCATCTCTTCCAGTCGATAATACGGTATTTAACCTTATTTCCGCCGCCGTGGTGACGAACGGTAATACGACCTGTATTATTGCGACCCGCTTTTCTTGGCTTAGCCACTAAGAGCGGTTTGTAAGGAGTATCAGTAGTAAGAACTTCTCTATAGTTGATATAACTTTGTGTTCTTGTTGTAGCCGTGTATGGCCTTAATTGTCTGATTCCCATTGTTCCTCATCCTTGCGCGATAATTCGAGGATTTTTCCGCGCATAAAACTAAAATAATACAAAAAAACGGAATAATTATTCCGCTGTTGCTTCAGCTGGCGTGTTCAAAACAGGTGCTGGAAGTTCTTGACCGTCTTTTAAGCGGATAAACGCTTTTTTAACGTTTGGAAGCTTCACTTCAACAGCGCCGCCTTTTCTTGAACGAGCTTTACGAACAACTCTTCCACGTAAAATAGAAGTGTTTACACTGATTGCATCAACACCAAAAACATCTTTAACAGCTGCTTTGATATCTTGTTTAGTAGCTTTGAGATCAACTTTAAGTGTGTATACCTTATTTTCTAAAAGAGCATAAGATTTTTCGCTTAAAACTGAACCTTTGATAACATAATCCGAACGCATGTTCATTTCCTTTCTTCAAAAATCAGTCTGCTAGTCTTGATTCAAGAACTTTGAACGCTTCTGGACTTGCAATAAGACTGCGTGCTTGAAGAACAGTAAATGCATTTACTTGTTCTGGACTTACAAGATGAACACCGCGGATATTGCGCAATGCACGAATTGTATTTTCATTTGGATTGCTTAAACAAACCAAAGTATTGCCAGACAAATCAGCAATATTCTTTAATGCAGACGCTGCATCTTTTGTTTTACCACTTGGAAAATCAAGGGCACCAACAAAAATTTTGCCAGATTTCACACGCTCAGAAAGAGCGATACCAAGAGCAACTCTACTCATTTTTGTAGGAATTGCTTGCCGGTAATCGCGCGCTTTAGGGCCGTGCGCAACACCACCACCAACATGTAGTGGAGCTACGAAAGAACCACGACGAGCGCTTCCTGTTTTCTTTTGTTTATAAGGCTTTTTACCAGTTGACTTCACCATGGCGCGTGTTTTTACGCCAACAGTTCCTTGTCTTTGGTTGGCTCTGTAAGCCTTAATTACCTGCCAGAGAGTGCCTTTGTTACGGTCAGCATAGCTCACCAAACTCTCAGGTAGGGTTTCAATTTTAGACAACATTTGCTATCCCTTCCCCTTAAACAAATACTATGCCGCCGCGAGCACCAGGCACACCGCCTACAATAGCCATAACTGATTCCTCAGTTGACCAGTAAGCAACCTGAACATTGCGGAGAGTTACTTGCACATTACCGTCTTGGCCAGGCATTTTTTTGCCTTTCATAACGCGACCAGGTTCCGCACGCATACCTACAGAACCAGGAGCTCTGTGGAAACGGCTACCATGGCTTGCTGGACCGCCACCAAAACCGTGACGAGTCATTGCGTCTTGAAAACCGCGACCTTTTGAAAAACCAGTAATTTTTAATTTTTGTCCAGCATTAAGAGAAGGTGCTTTAAGAGGTGAGCCTACTTGATAATCGGCAGGATTGTCTACAACCCATCCACGTACAAGTTTATTTTTGTGACCTGTATCGTATTCAACAACAACAACGACTTGGCCATTTTCCAAAGTTTCGTGTCTTAGAACTTTAGCTGGCTGCATTTTTAGAACAGTTACACCTTGAGCTGATCCATTAGATGTAAACGTGCTAGTCATGCCAATTTTGCTAAAAGCATAACGTACCATATGACTTTAACTCCTGCTGGATGCAATAAATTACAGCGCCAGCTTGTTGTTAATACTTCTGAACTTTAACGTTCGAAGTTTGTTAAAAAATAAAAAAACCGATCTTAGTAGAGATTGATTTCTACATCAACACCAGCTGCAAGATCGAGTTTCATAAGGCCATCAACAGTTTGTTGTTTTGGCTCAAGAAGGTCGATAAGACGACGGTGTGTGCGGATTTCAAATTGTTCACGTGATTTTTTATCAACGTGTGGTGATCTCAACACTGTATAGCGGTTAATAATAGTTGGCATTGGCACTGGTCCAGCAATCTTTGCTCCAGTTCCTTTTGCCTTGTTAATAATTTGAGCTACGCTCTGATCAACCAGAGAAACATCATAGCTTTTAAAACGAATACGGATTTTTTGGCTTTCCATTGAATTACACTCCAAACCGTTGGGCGTCGATTCGTAACGTACAACGCCGCCCATTGTCAAGCAAAAATTGTAAAATTATAGCAATAAGTAAGTATTAGAAGTAGGCTAAATAGCCTACCTCTTTTTTATCGCATTTGATGATGAGAACCAGAACCTAGGCGAGCAACAACCTGAGGAATTGAAGCTTCAATGATAGCTTCTGCATCAAGACTTTGGCCTTCAACAAACATTTCAAGATTATTGTAAAAGTTAACCCCTGTACCAGCAGGAATTAAACGACCCATAATGACGTTCTCTTTTAGACCACGTAACAAGTCTTTACGTCCCGCAAGAGCTGCTTCTGTAAGTACTCGTGTGGTTTCTTGGAAAGAAGCTGCAGATATGAAGGACTCAGTAGAAGATGCCGCTCTAGCAATACCAAGTAGCAATGGTTCAGCAGTTGCTGGTCGTGCTCCTCTTTGGACTGCAAGTTCGTTTTGCTCTTCAAATGTCCACTTTTCAACCTGTGCTGCTGGTAAAAACTCAGTGTCTCCTGGATCTTTAATTCTAACCCGGCGAAGCATTTGTTTTACAATGATTTCGATGTGTTTGTCATCGATATTCACACCTTGCAACTTGTAAACTGCTTGAATTTCAGAAACAAGATAACTAGCGAGTGCTTTTTCACCTAGAACTTTTAAAATATCGTGCGGATTGAGAGGACCATCCACGAGTGGTTCCCCAGCGCGAATGAAATCACCTTCAGTAACGACAACGTGACGACCTTTTGGAATAAGGTATTCACGGCTATCACCACCACCCATTTCGGGAGTGACAACCACACGTCTTTTACCTTTAATATCTGCACCAAAAGACACAAAACCATCAATTTCAGAAATGATTGCAAATGTTCTGCGTTTTTGTGCAAGGAACAATTCAGCAACTCTTGGTAAACCACCAGTAATGTCTTTTGTCTTAGCTTGTTCACGCGGAATTTTAGCAAGCACATCACCAGGATAAACGTTGTCATTATCAGCAAACATAATGGTTGCACCACTTGGTAGTGGGTAACGTGCATCACGAGTTTCAGTAATGCGAATAGCAGTTCCTGAGCCGTCTGTAACAACAATTGCTGGTTTTATTTTTGTATCTTTGTTTTCAATCACAACGCGCCGCGTTAAACCAGTCACTTCATCGGTACGCTCTTCCACAGAGATACCTTCAAAAAGGTCTTGGAACTTAACTTTACCAGACACTTCAGAAACAATGACCACAGAGTGCGGATCCCATTCAATGAGCATAGAGCCCACTTTTACTGCGGCGCCGTCTTTAATAAAGACTTTAGAACCATAAGGAATAGAATGACGGTCACGCTCAATACCGTCAAGGTCATAAACGATGACTTCACCGTTTCTACCCATTGCTGTATCCCATTCATTACGACCTTTTACTAAACTCACATTTAGCAATTGCACTGTACCTTCCACTTTAGCTTCATAAGAAGAAGCTTGCGATTGCGTTGTCGCTGTACCACCTGAATGGAATGTACGCATTGTTAACTGGGTTCCTGGTTCACCAATGGATTGGGCAGCAATAACCCCAACAGCTTCACCAACGTTTACTAAGTTACCAGTAGCAAGGTCACGACCATAGCATTTAGCACAAACGCCACGACGTGTACGACAAGTCAACACGGAACGAACATAAACACGGTCAATTTTTGCGGTATCAAGACGTGTTACTGCTTCTTCATTGATTTCTTCATTCGCTTTAACAATAACTTCACCAGTGGCACGATTTTTAATATCATACAAAGAAGTTCTACCAAGTGTTCTTGTTCCTACCCTTTGAATGACTTCCCCACCTTCAACAACAGAAGTGATCTCGACCCCATCAAGAGTACCGCAGTCTGTTTCAGAAATGATAGTATCTTGTGCCACATCAACAAGCTGACGGGTGAGGTAACCAGAAGAAGCTGTTTTAAGAGCTGTATCGGCAAGACCTTTACGTGCACCGTGCGTGTTAATGAAGTATTGGAGAATTGTAAATCCTTCGCGTAAGTTTGAAGTCACGGGAGTTTCGATAATTTCACCAGTAGCCTTTGCCACTAGGCCTTTCATACCAGCTAGCTGACGCATTTGCTGTTTAGAACCACGGGCTCCAGAGTCGGCCATCATATAAAGAGAGTTGAAAGATTGAATTTGCACAGTTTCACCTTTTTGGTTAACTGCTTTTTGTGTTTCAAGCTGTTTCAACATTTTTACGGTAATTTCATCTTGTACGCGAGACCAAATATCGATGACTTTATTGTGGCGCTCACCTTCAGTAATAAGACCTTCGGCATATTGTTCACGCACTTCTTTTACTTCGTTATAAGCTTCTTCCAATAACTTCGATTTTTCTTTTGGAATCATCATGTCTTTTATGGCAATGGAAATTCCAGATTCCGTTGCATAGCGGTAGCCGAGCTCACGCAAGGCATCTGCCAAAAGCACAGTTTCTTTGGCACCACAAAGACGATAAGTATCATTCACTAGAACCGCTAGAGCTTTTTGATCTAAAGCTTTATTAAACTTTTTGAAGAAAGGAACTCTTACTGGGATAACTTCTTTTAAAATACAACGACCAACCGTTGTTTGAATTAACTCTTTATCACCAGGATTCAAACGTACAAAAATACGTGTATGAAGTTCGACAAAACCATGATCAAAAGCCGCACGGACTTCGTCAAGGCTAGAAAATTTCATACTATCACCACGGAGAGTGACATTTTCACGAGTTAAATAATAAAGCCCAAGAACGATGTCTTTCCGTGGTTCAATAATAGGAGTTCCATGTTGCGGTGACAAAATATTATTCGTCGACATCATAAGAACACGTGCTTCAATTTGAGCTTCTAAACTAAGCGGAACATGCACACACATAGTGTCACCGTCGAAGTCCGCA
>CAYSZE010000359.1:0-2615 GCA_964435255.1 uncultured Oligoflexia bacterium | reverse complement strand
GGTTTTTATGAGCCGTTCCCGAAATTGATTGTAACGCAACTCACCATCGGGTTGATCAAACGAGATATCTGCCAAAATAGAGTATCTACTCTGATTATAGAAGTCGTTAAATAAAATTTGAGGAGGCGGAACATATTCTTGTTTGATGGGAAAAGTAAATTCTAAAGGGATAATACGTAAAGCTCGCAGTGCGGCTAAGACACAAACACCTATAAGCACAAAACACAATGAATTCGTTTGTAAAGAGCGGATTTCAAGTAAAAAAGGAAGTAAAATAAAGAGAAAACCTGCAGCCACCCCTTGTAAAGCTATATATGTTAAGACGTATAAATAATCATCATCCCAATTTTTTAAATTGATTGGCAGCATTAAAAAAATAATTTGGACTACGATAGCTATAAATACCCCAACATACATAATAATGTAGTCAATTGTTTTGATGAGCATAGCGTTGTCCTATTAAATGATTTAAGAACATGTCGGCTGTGTTTTATTCATAGTTGGGGGTAATTATTTCCGAGCTGTTTTAAAAAAAATGTCATTCTATTTTCATGAATCGTTCATAGATCTGGAGATTGCTATGCAAATTTACTCAATTCCTTTTTGTCCATTTTGCTTTCGGGTTAAATTAACTGCTCAAGAAAAAGAAATTTCTGCAACAGAAGTGTCTTTCACTGAAATTGATTTACAAAATCCGCCACATTCTTTCACTCTTATTAATCCCAATAAAACTGTCCCTACTTTAGAGCTGGGTTTAAATTTGGGCTTTGGTGAAAGTTTAGTCCTCATGGATTACCTAGATGAAAAATTCCCTACTAACTATAAAATATATGGCAAGACTTTAGAAGAAAAAGCCCAAAATAAATATTTAATAGAAAGAATAGGTAGTGAAGTGACTCATATTTTAATGAGTTGTTTTTTTTCTATTCAAAGTAAAATAAAATTTTCACAAGCACTTGAAAGACTACCACTAGCCTTTAAAAATTTGGACAATTTATTACCTGACAACTTAACTTATTTTGGTGGTCAAAAACTAAATGCAGTTGATATTAGTTTTGCTCCCTTTTTCTGTTATTATTATATTGCAAAAAAATACAATGATAAATTCATTTTACCAAATAAAGAAACAAAATCTTTTAAATATTTTGAAAATTTAATTAATAATACTACAATCAAAAACATTATTTTAAATAACGAAAAATTTGAACAACATATAAAAGATAACATAGTTGATAAAGAAGAAATAAAAAAAATAAAAAATGCCGCTAGAAGTTTAATACAAAATTTAGATGCTGCTTTAGAACAGTTAAACAATAATATTAAACGCCCTGATAATAAAAAAATAATTTGGACATTAAACTCCAACACACAAGGCCCTTTTATTTCAACAAAATTTAAATTTGATCATTATAAACAAGCCCTCGCTGCGATTGATATTTTATGCGATTTACAAGAAACCTCGGATCATCACACAAATTTTTCACTTGATAACTTTAGTGAACTTAAAGTAGAGATATGTACGCATCAACCAAAATGGGGAGTCACAGAAATGGATCTCGCTTTTGCCGAAGTTCTATCGCATAAAATTTAAATAAAAGGAGTTATCATGACTGAAACAAAAAATACTTTTTTAGCATTTATTGGTGGCAGCGGTTTATATGAATTGCCAGGCATTGAAAATGTTCAAGAAAAAGAAATAATGACTCCGTTTGGAGCTCCTTCTGATAAAATTATTACAGGCGAAATTGAGGGGCGTCCCATTGCCTTTTTACCACGTCATGGCCGCGGCCATCGCTTTTTACCATCTGAAGTTAATTATAGAGCAAATATTTATGCATTAAAAAAATTAGGTGTGAGTCACATTGTCAGCGTCAGTGCCGTGGGCGGTTTACAAGAAAAAACCGCACCTGGTACAGCCGTTATTCCTACACAAATTATTGATCAAACAACAGGTGTCCGTCCCCGAACTTTTTTTGGCAATGGAGTTGTTGGTCATGTTAGTTTTGCTGAACCTTATTGTCCTGAATTACAAAATTTTATTCGTGCTGCTTGTGAAAAAGAAAAAGTTGCAACCCATTTTGGTGGAGCCTTAGTTTGTATTGAAGGCCCTCGTTTTAGCTCGCGCGCTGAAAGCCATTATTTTCGAACAAAAGAAGCTGTTATTATTGGAATGACGGCTATGCCCGAAGCTGTTTTAGCGCGCGAAGCAGAAATTCCATACGCTACTTTAGCATTTGTCACCGATTACGATTGTTGGAAAGAAGAGGAAGAACCAGTTACTGTTGATGCCGTTATAGCTATGCTAAATAAAAATGTGCAAACTTCAAAAAGAATTGCTTTAGAAATACATAAGTCTTTACCAAAACAAACTCAAAATCCAATTTTTTCTGCTGCTAAAAATTCAATTATGACCCAATTAAAATTAATTCCTGAAGAAACAAAGAAAAATTTAGACCTTCTTTTTGGTAAATATTGGAAGTAATTAGCACTTCCCTTCTTTGAAAGGAAACAAATGCAAAACTCATTAGAAGCCTTAAAATTTTCAAATGGAAAATTAGAAATATTGAATCAACTTTTGATACCTGAGCAATTTATTTATGAAGACTGTAGTAATG
>CAYSZE010000358.1:0-18505 GCA_964435255.1 uncultured Oligoflexia bacterium | reverse complement strand
GCTTTAAACGCAGCCATCGAAGCCGCAAGAGCGGGTGAGCATGGTCGCGGGTTTTCAGTTGTGGCAGAAGAAGTTCGAAAACTTTCAGATAGAACAAGTTTAGCGAGTAACAACATTATTCAAATTGTGGGCAAGGTGAACTCTAGTGTGAGAGACATCAGTAGAAGTTTGCTTGAAAACTTAAAGAAAAATACAGAAAAGAAAACCCATGTCGATCATGCTGTGAATGAACTTGTGCGGACAGCTGAAGAAAGTACCGAAGTCTTTACAAAACTGATCTCTAATGCTGTTGCCAGTTCAGAAAGTGTGGCAAAAAATATTGACCAAATCATTTTAAGTTTACAATTCCAAGATATCACGAAGCAGCAAATTGATCAGGCATTACAACCCTTAGAAAAAATAAAAATAAATATTGAAGAACTGCTCAATAAAGCACTACAAAATGATGCTTTAGCTTTAAAAACAGCGCATAAAAATGCGGGTCATGGTGATGGTGGCGGTGGCGGTGGCGGTGGCGGTAATACTCCACCACCAACAGCACCAGCTTCTGGATCTACGCCTCCTCCTCCACCCACTTCAGGAGGTAGTGGTGGTGCCGCCGCAAAGCCTCAGGCGCCTCCTAGCGCCCCCAAAGCATCACCCCCTCCGAGTAAGCCCGTTGTTGCCAGCAGCACAGCTGCAGCAGATGATGAATCACTAGTAAAAGGAGATGTTGTCTTCTTCTAAGCTTACAAATCAGATCGAGAACCTATTAAAAGATCTGCCGAAAAAACTCCCATTTGTGGTCTTGTTTAAATATTCACAAGGTGCAATAATAGTAGACAGTTAATCCTATAAATTTTTTTATGAGTGATCTTGCAACGATCATGCCTTAATTGTTGGAAGGAGAAGTCCGTGAACGGATCTTATGCGCTTATGGGTTCAAGTGCCATTATTAGGCATGTTCAACACTTAGTTTATAAAGTTGCTGAATCAAATACAGCAATACTGATAACAGGTGAACTGGGTACGGGGAAAGATGCCATCGCAAAGATCATTCATGAGAAGTCATTGAGGAGTAAAAATAATTTTATTCCAATCAAATGCGCATCAATGTCTGAAGAATCCTTGGAATATGATTTATTTGGGTATGAAGTCGGTGCACTACAAGGCACAAACCAAGCCAGAGCTGGTTACTTTGTTGAAGCTGAAGGTGGCACACTATATATAGATGAAGTTGGAAAACTCAGTCCAAAAATTCAAATAGCGCTATTAAAAGCAATGAATGAAAATGTTATACGTAGTTTTGGTTCAAAATTAGAAATTCCAATAAATGTCCGTATAATTTGTTCTACTTCAATCGATTTAGAGCAGTTGGTAAAAAGAGGATTATTTTTAGAGGATTTGTTTTATAAGTTATCAAGCGCCTCTATTTATTTACCACCATTAAGAGAAAGAAGAGAAGATATTCCTATATTAGCTGAATATTTTGTACAAAAATTCAATCAACTCAAAGGTAAAAAGATTGTTGGTATTTCGCATGATGCTATGAATGCTTTATTGCAAAATACTTGGAATCACAATATTCAAGAGTTGGAAAATTTAATTGAAAGAATTGTTGTATTAAAAAATTCGGGGTCCATCGATATTTGTGATCTTCCGCCACGGCTAAGAAATTTAGTGACAGATAATATAGACGCTTTTTATGATAGAAGTGTGAATAATAATCAATCACTTTCACAATTAAATATACCTAATCAAAATTCGTATTCAAATATTAATCAACAAAATTTAAGTCAGTTTAATAAAATAAATAATAGTAATCAGTCTAATCATATGAGCTATAATTCAAATTTATTGAAAGATAGTATACAAGCAAATCATACTCCAACTTTAGGTAAAGGAAGTAATAATAGTTTAAATAATAATTTTCAACAATTAACTTCTAATTCGAATAATTTTTCTAACAATTATCAACAAAATTCAAGTTCTTCTCAGAATCATGGTCAATTAAATAGAGCGAATATATTTGAAGATATTCCTAGTGAAATTGATCAATTTATTAAAAAAGAGATTGATTTAGGTTCTGGTATAGATTTTTATCGTGTGGTAGAAGAATTTGAAAATCGCCTAATATCTGAAGCACTCAGAAGAACCAATCATAATAAAAATAGAGCTGCACAGTTGTTATCTATGAATAGGACAACTTTGGTAGAAAAATTAAAGAAGAGAGCGACATCTTCTCCTATAAAAAATGAAACAGGAAGAGTTAAAAGAAATTCTGCTTTTACAATTTTTGATGGCCTTGGAAATGAAAGTCCTGATTTTGAAACAATAGATTTTGTGAATATCAGTAGTGAAGATGGACCTTAGTTTTATTTTAGAGGTCTTATGCCTTTCAAATATGTGATAGTTACTATTTTATTTCTTGTTTTTTCGCAAGATTCTGAATACTCTGGTTCTTCAAGTAGTTCTACTGGTTCTGTTGATTTTTTAATGAGTGGTGGTTACAGCCAAGCTGTAATCAGTAACTCAAATTATACAGGTTATAATGGAACAGTAAAATTACTTTTGCCTTTTGACCGCGGTTCGAATTTTTCATTTGGTTTAAGTGGTAAGTATGAAAATTTAACCACATCAGACAGTCCAAATTCAAATCCCAATGGAACTATAACAACAACTTTAGAAGCTGCTTTTATTGGTATAGATTTGGCCTATAAAATTACATTTTCTCTGTTAGATATTTAATTAAATCCATATTTTTATTATGGTATTTATAATTATTGGAACCGAGATACGAATTTCAATGGAAGCGTTGTTTCAGCAAACCCAACAGTTAATTTAAATGTTTTATATGGAATGAGACTTTCCTTTTTATTTAAGCTAGGATTTTTATATTTCGGTCCTGCAGCTTATTATTCGAGAGGTTATTTGGAAGCAAATAATTATACAGATACAAATGGAAATGTTTTTGGTAGCAATACTGGTATATATCAAATGTTAGATCTTAATATCACATTAGGAATGTTTTTATGAAAAATTTAAAAACTAATATTTTCTTTTTTTTCATATTATTCCTTTTACAGGGCTGTTCAGACCTTTCTGACTTAGATGATCCTGGTAAAAAAGATGATCCTATCGGACTTTCTTCTTTTGCTTCTTTACAAGAACTCGCTAATAAAGCAATTGCATCTGGGAAAGTCGATTTATATTCAACTATGGGCACGAAAAGCGGTCTCATTACGGTAGGCGATGCCAGCGGTTGCGTCGTTATGGTAAATTAAAATGTTGGGGACAAAATGACAATTCACAATTGGGAGAAGGATCAACTACAAATAGGGCTGCTCCTGTTTGGGCAAATTCCGTAAACCCAATTAGCACTGCCGATATTATAGTGGCAGTGGTTTCGGGAAGATCGTCGACATGCGCTTATTTTTATAGTGGTTTAAAATGTTGGGGCAACCAAGCGCTCGGGGTTTTAGGTAACGGACAAACAACTAGTTTTGCTTCAACGCCACAAACAGTTACCAATGTCACAGGTAGAACTATTAAATATATTCAATTAAATGATGGTTTTTCATGTATTCAAGATACTTTAGGTGTGGTCTCTTGTTGGGGTGATAACTCGAAAGCACAGTTGGGTAATGGTAATCAAACGAATTCAACCACAGCTGTGAACGCTTCTTTAGGGGGTGGCTCATCGCAACTAATAGCACAAAATAATGATAGTTGTTCTTTAGTAGGGTCTTCAGTTAAATGTTGGGGGAAAGCTTTTAGTAATGTTTCACCCTTTATACCTGTTAGCATAAATTTTGGTGGTGCAACACCAGTACAGCTAGGGGGAGGAACAACCTTTCTGCCAAATTTAACCTGTGTTGTAATGAGTAATTCTACGGTTCAATGTTTTGGCTCGACTACAAATAATAGTGGGGAACTGGGTAACGGCACAAACACGGCTCCAGCAAATGCGGTAACAGGTTACACAGTGCTTAATGCTATAACAGGACAATCACTATCTGGTGTAGCTATGGTAGCTACTGGCGATTCAGGAGCTAATTTAGATTTAAATTATGGATGTGCTGTTGCAGATGATTATACTAATGTTTACTGCTGGGGTACTAATACTTATGGCAATTTAGGCAATGGTACAACAAATAATACTAATAAAGCTACTAAAGTTACAAAAACCTGGCCTGGTTCAGATATTATTGATTTAGCTGTGAGTGACGGACGAGCCTGTATTCTTCTAAAAAATAATGATGTCTGGTGTTGGGGGGGGAACTCATACAATAAAGGTGAATTGGGTTGGGAAATGGAAGTAGCAATGGTAATACAACAACTGCTATTAAAATTTTAAACAGAAATGATCCTTAATATTAATTTTTTAAAACTCTTCTTCTAAGATATAAAAGATAATAATTTTATTAAATGTAAAGCCGATACTTCAGGCCAAAAAAAATTCAGTTTTTTTAATATGATATTTGTTTTATCTTGAAAAATTAAAGGTTTTATTTGGTTACTATTTTCATTCTTTTCTAAGCAGCCAAAGGATAAAAAAAATTTTCCAATCTCGTCTTTAGAAATTTCATTTTCATATTTTTCATTTAAGAACTGTAAAAAATTTTCATCATTACACTTTCTAATATTTATATCTAAACTTTTAAGTAATTCGGAAATATAGAACTTTTTCTCATTAAATAAATGAAATGATTCATTTTTTAAATTGTTAATGTCAATGATATTAACTAAAAATTTAGCTGTAAAATTTACTGGAGATATTTCAATTTCATCTTGACTTTCTGTTATTAATTTTAATTTTAATGTAGACTTTAGAATATTTATGCTTGCATTATCATTAATATTTTCTTGGGGCAAATGATTATCTGAGTTTATAAGTAAATTTCCTATTCTATAAATATTTGTTATAATATTTTCTTTTCTTGCTGCAAGGCAAAGGATTTCTGCTTCTAATTTGGTTTTAATGTAGTTATTTTGATTTGTAATTTTTAATGGGATATCATACTCAGTGTAAATATTCGAATTATTATTTATATAATATCCATTTTGGCAAACAGAATTCGTAGAAATATAATGAATTTCTTTGTTTTTGAAGTGTTTAGCAAACTTTATAATATTTATGGTAGCTGTTACATTTGCAGCATAAAATAAATGAGTGTGGCCAAAATATTTTACATATGCAGCGGCATGAATAATAATATCAACTGATCTAGCTATTTCATTATAGCATGTCTGACTTAAATAAAAAAAATCTAAATCAAGATAGCCATTATATATTTGTATTCTATTGGTATAAATATAATTGTTGATGTTTTTTGAGAAATAATAATTATACTTGTTATTCATTTTTATTAGAGCATCTTTTTTAGTTTCTTCTCTAATAATTAAAATAATATTGTGTAAAGAATTTTCTAAAAGTTCATTAAGTATATGAATTCCCAAATATCCTGTAGCTCCAGTTAATAAAATAATTTTTTTATTTTCATTCTTTTTTAAGGTCATATTATAGTATTTGTTATTTGAATTTTCATACTTATTTTTGACTGTAGTAAAGTCTTTGTTATAGGTGCTTATAGTTATTGATTTTTTTTTATTTTGAAAGTCTGTATTATATTGTTCAGGTATTATTACGTTATTTATAATGTTTTTTATGGTTTTTTGTAAATATATGTCAGATATATTAATAGAAAAATAATTTTGTAATAAAAAAACAAGTCGAATAACGTTTAATGAATTGCCACCTAATTTAAAAAAGTCATCTGCTATTCCAATATTATTTTCAGCTAAATTTAGAGCTTGAGCCCAAATAGTCACTAGTTTTTTTTCAATATCTGTTTGCGGAGCTATATAATTTGAAGGTTCTGTTAAATTTAGCTCAGGTAACGATGTCCTATCTAATTTACCATTTAAGCACAAGGGGAATTTTTTTAGCGCAATAAAAAAATTTGGGATCATATACTCAGGTAATTTACATTTTAAATAGTTAATTAAATTTTTAGTTTCTAGATTAACTTCTGTTTGGGGAATATAATAAGCTACAAGATATTTAATATCCTTTTGCGCTCTATTTTCTTTTACTAGAACAACACATTGTTTTATATCAGGATGATTTGAAAGAGTATGTTCAATTTCACTTAATTCTATTCGAAAGCCTCTTAATTTAATTTGAAAATCTTTGCGCCCAATATATTCAATATTTCCATCTGCCAAATAACGCGCAAGATCTCCAGTTTTATACAAACGGCTATTCTGATTATTTCTTTTATCTTGCTTTGTTTGGAAGGGGTTAGAGATGAATTTTTGTGCCGTTAGTTCGGGTTGATTTAAATATCCTCGGGCGAGTCCTACGCCACCAATATGTAGTTCACCTATTTCACCAATTGCAACAGGGAGTAATTCTGTATTTAAAATATAGCTTGTCGTGTTATAAATTGGTTTGCCTATACTATAATTTTGGTGTGTATTGGTATTTATGATACAAGCAATTGTCGTTTCTGTTGGTCCATATTCTATTATAACTTGATAGTCAGCGTGCTGTTGAAAAGTTTTAATTAATGTTTCACTGCTTAATTCTCCTGCAGTAATTAATCTTTTTATAGAGGGGACCAAGCGGAAATTATATTGAGTTAAAAAACTTGGTGTGGAGATAAATTGGGTGGCTTTATGTTTATTTAAGTAAGCATAAAATTCTGAAAAATGTAGCCAAATATCTTTTGGTAATAACAAAAGAGTAAAGCCATTTAATAATGCTAGTACAATTTGTTCAATAGAAGTATCAAATATATAGTTAGTAAAAAGGACAATAACTTCATTCTCTTCTGCAAAATTATATTTATCTTTTAAATAATAAATTAAATTGATCACTCCTTTGTGTTCTAACATGACTCCTTTGGGTTTTCCTGTTGTTCCTGAAGTGTAAATAACATAAGCTAGATGATAACTTTGTGTTGTAATTACGGGGTTGGTTGTATTAAAACTTATAAGTTTTTCTTGTACAATAGGGGCGTCAATTGGTATAATTGTTACTTTATTTGAGTTATTATTACAAATATTATTAAGTCGCTGCCAATGCTTGTGATTCGTTACAATTAAAGAAACATTAGTGTCTTCTATAAAGTAGTTTATTCTTTCATCTGGAAAATGGGGATCGATTGGAACATAAGCTGCTCCTGTCTTTAAAACTCCTAAAATACCAATGATCATATATTCATTACGTTCTAGGCATAAAGCTATTAATGCATCTGGTTTAATTTCTGAAATTGAGAGTAAGTAGTGGGCAAATTGGTTTGCATAGTCATTTAGCTGTTGAAAAGTTAAGATTGTCTCAGCAAAAATAATTGCAATTGAATTGGGTGTTTTGTTAACTTGTTCTTCGAATAAGGTTTTTATCGTTTTGTTTTTTGGATATTTTTTTTTACCTTGAGTCATATTTTTCTCAATAATTTTAAGATTATTTTAAGACATTTAGCAATATAATAATTTATTTATTACCTTGCTTTCAATAAGGAAAAATATAAAAACATTTTATTTTAATTGAAAATTAATATTTTTGCTTAAAAGTGTCAAGCAAAAATAAAAAAATATTTTAATAATCGCTATAACTTACGCTGAGATTATTTTCTGTGTCATTAAATAAACTGACAAATTCTGAAGGGGCTTTGGTAAATGGTAAAGCTTTTTTATTTTCTGAAAAGCTAATACTTTTTCTAGTAAAGTCTACAAAATTTGAAGATAAATCTGGTAGTGTGATTTGGGCTTCAGGTATGTTATCGTTTGTTATAACGAAACCTGTTGAGATTCTGAGACGATTTTCAGGAATGGGTTTTAATAAGGAAAGACCATCAATTCTAGAAATGGGTTTATCAAATTCTAGCAAATCTAGGATGGTGGTAAAAAATATCAGATTGTGCAACTGGTTTGTTTTGTTTTCCTAAAATTACCGTTTTGTATTTTTCAGGTGGGATAATAAAAAAAACATTATGAATAATTTCTTTATCGTATCCTTGATTAAAAGTAATATTTTTTTCTTGAGAGAATTCATCATCAAAATTTTCTTTGTTCTCAAGTTTATGTTCTAATAAATGAGTTTTATCTGCTGCTGTTAAATTTATGCTTTGGGATATGTGGCTTGTCTTTTTTAAGTTGCTTAAAATAGAGCGAACGACCTGTTTCAGGAATCTAGCTGTAGAGACAGTCTTGGTTCTCTAAAGAAAAAACGAATACCATAGGCATTAATAGGAACATTATAAAATGAATAGTGAATTATTTGTAAAGCTAATGGTAAAAGAACTATTACGGCGCCAACTATTTTACCCACAATATTTTTTTGGCTTAAACTTCTGCCTAATAAAACCAATGCCGTGAGAATTATCAAACTCAAAAAATAATTGACAAAATATCTGCCACCAATGATGCTTAAAAAGAATTTATAGGGGCTTTTAAGAATAAATATATCATATAAGACTATTAATAAAATTGTGATAAAAATATTTTTAATAGGACTTAAAAAAATAAAGTTGAAATTTAGTTTATTTTTCATTTTGGAATTTAATAAAAAAAAAGTGATTTCAAAATATTGAAATCACTTTTTGTAAAGACAAGAAATTAAATTATCTTGCGTCGCTGCCTTGGCCATAGCTTAATATAGCCATAGTACGTGCTCTTTTTACAGCAAGGGTTAATGCACGTTGTTGTTGTGCGCTTGCGCCGCTAATACGACGTGGAACAATTTTACCGTGTTCAGTTACAAAACGACGAAGCAATTGTGTGTCTTTATAATCAAAAGTAATTTGTGGATCAAGCGTACGCTTTGGTCTAGAATAGCGACGTTTTTTCTTAACTGTGGATACTGCCATGGAAAAACTCCTAATGAAGTTCAATAACAAAAATGCAGGCAGCAGCGTTGGGCTTTAAGTTGCCGACGCAGCGACTCAACAAAACTAGAAAAGTCAAATAAGCACAGCTAATAGCTTGCGTCAAGTTAAAATAGGGTTTGTTCGGTCAGATGGGGGATTTCTTTTCCTTTTTTACCCCCTTGGACATATGATTTTCCTAAAAGTTTTAAACAATCTTTTCCTTTTAATGTTGAATTTAAGTCTTTGTTATCTAACAAGAATTCTTTTAAATCATATAAGAAACGCAGTGACTCTCTTGGTGTCATATCATCAGGGTTCATTTTATGAATTAAACTAAAGATATAACTTTCTTTTTCAGGAAGTCTTTGTTTATCGGCAGGTGTTTTTGAGGGCTGTACTTCATTTTTTAGTGTGGCATTTTCTTGAGTTGTAACTGAAGATTTACTATCGCTTTTGGAGAGTAATTCTGTAGTAATTGAATTTGTTTGCTTATTTTTTGCTGGGGAATGACTGTACTCAAGATTATTTAAAACCTTTTCAGCGCGCCATAAAACATCTTGCGGGATACCTGCTAAGGCAGCAACATGAATACCATAGCTTTTTCCTGAACCCCCAGGTAAGTAGCGGCGGGTAAAGACAATTTCTTTTGTGGTAAGTTCTTTTTTTATCACTGTATTTTCAGATACTTCCATATGCATAGGCTGGATATTGTCTTTGTGTTCCGTAACTTCTTGTAGTTCATGGTAATGAGTAGAAAAGAGAGCTCTTGCTTTAATTTGATCATGTAAGTGTTCAAGTATTGCCCAAGCCAGAGAAAGGCCGTCAAAGGTTGAGGTGCCACGCCCTATTTCATCTAACAACAATAAACTTTTTTCAGTTGCAAACCGCAACATGTTCGCCGTTTCTAACATTTCTACCATAAACGTTGATTGATTTTTTAAAGCATTATCGGCAGAACCTATGCGCGTGAATATTCTGTCGACAAAACCTATTTCAGCTTCCGAAGCGGGGGCATAAGACCCCATTTGGCAGAGAATTTGAGTAATAGCAATTTGGCGCATCAGAGTGCTTTTACCAGCCATGTTAGGTCCAGTGATCAAATGGATCATAGGTTGTTTTATTTCTTTATTGTCACTGGTGCCTAAGCAAATATCATTTGCAATAAAAGGTTCAGAAAGTGTACTTAAGTTTGCTAAAATGGGGTGAACACAATTTTTAAGTTGTAAAAAGTTTTTATCTGTTAATTTAGGTTTTGACCATTGATACTGATTGGCAAGAATAGCAAAATTCAAACACAAATCTATTTCAGCAATTAAATTAGCGGCCAAAGTTAAATAATGCGAGTATTCCAACGTTTGTATGCGAACATTTTCAAATAATTCTTTTTCTAATTCAAGTCTTTTTTCATTTGCGGACAGGGCTTGTTCTTCTAACTCTTTTAATTCTGGGGTAATATACCGTTCACAGTTTGTTAAAGTTTGTTTACGAATAAAATGTTTTGGTGCTTGTGATACTTTTCCTTTTGAAATTTCAAAATAATAACCAAAAGCACCTGTGTACCCTATTTTTAGAGTTTGAATTTGTGAAAGATCTTTCTCTTTTTTTTCTAAGTCAGCTAACATCTGATTAAAATTAGTAGTCAAATGAATAATTTGATCGAGATTTTTTGAATAACCTTCATTAAAAATCATACCACCTTTACCAAGGATGGGGGCTGGATCTGTAATAAAAGTTTGCTCTAAAATTTGTGTCAATGGTCTCAAATGCTCTAATAAATCATTTGTATTAAATATATTTAATAAATTTTTTAATTGTTGTTTACTTTCTAATAAATTTTTTATTTCTGGTAAGAGTTGTAAAGTTTGACGTAGCCATACCAACCCGCGAGGATCAATATTTTTTTGTGCTATTTTAGCAAGTAATCTTTCAATATCAGCTGTTTGTTTTAATAATTCTATCAGATCGGGGATTAAATTTTCAGTTTCTAATATTTCTGAGACTCTTGCTAATGATTCATTCGCTAATTTAATATCTTTAAAAGGGTATTTTAATCTGTTTAATAGTAAGCGGCTTCCAGAAGCTGTGGTACATTTATTTAAAAAATGAAACAAACTGCCTTTTTTTTCTCCAGTTGCAGTAAAGAAAAAATCTAAATGTTTTTTAGTAGCGTCATCAATTATTAAATGCTCTGATAATTCATAAACTTTAATAAATTGTATGTTTTTTAAAATATTTTTTTGGGTGTTTTTTAAATAGTGTAATATTGAAGCAACTGCGGGTAAACTATTAGGTATTGTGTTTAAGCCAAATTTATTAAAATCACTCGCCACAAAAAACTCACAAAAAATATCTTTACCTGCACTTTCTGTTTTCAAAAGCCAGGGTTCTATATAATTTATAGAAATTGAGTTTTTTAATTGTAATGTTTTTTGAATATCTTGAATTTTTAGTTTTAAGTTTTGGGGAATAAGTATTTCTTTAGGCGAAATAGTAGCTATTTCCTCTGCTAAAAGGACTTCATCTAAATTATGTGTAACTTTAAATTCACCAGTAGAGACGTCTATATATGCTAAAGTATATTTCTTTTTATTTTCAATAATACTGGCAAGGTAACAGCCAAATTTTGTTTCGGTTGAAAACTCGTCGTCTTCTAAATCTCCAGGAACAGCAGGGGTGGCAATACGAGTGATTTCTCTTTTAACTATTCCTTTAGCTTGTCTGGGATCTTCTATTTGATCGCAGACGGCAACTTTAAAACCTGCTTGAATACATTTTTTTAGAGCATTTTTATAGCCAACAACAGGAACTCCTGCCATGGGAACGGGATTGTCACTGCTTTTATCACGAGAAGTCAGAGTTAAGGCGCAAAGATCGGAAGCAATTATGGCATCAATACCAAACAATTCATAAAAATCACCCATGCGAAAAAATAACAGCGCATCGGGGATGTCTTCTTTTGCTGTTTTAAATTGTTTCATCATGGGTGATTCTAATTGTCTAATAGCAATCCCAGAACAGTGTTCAGAACTCAAACGTTCCAGCGCAGGTTTTAAATGTGGGGGAAATTCTTTGCCTGTAGCTAACCATTGAGAAAGAAGTGTCTGTTGTTTTTGAGTTTCTATTTGTTTTTGTTCTGTCATGCTAATGGCCCTTATAGATCTTAAAAAGCTTCGAGCCAACTATAAGATATAAAAAAATCAGAGTAAATTTTACTCTGATTTTTCTCTTCTGGAAACACTGCGTTGGTTTGCAGCTAAGATGCGTTTGCGCACACGAATATTTTTCGGCGTGATTTCGATCCAGTCATCATCTTCAATCCAATCTAAAGAAGTTTCTAGGCTTGGTTTAGTGATAGGAGAAAGTTTTGTGGAATCGTCTGATCCCGCGGCACGCATGTTGGTTAATTTTTTCTCTCTGACAGCATTAACGTCTAAGTTAGAATCGCGGTTGTGTTCACCAATAACCATTCCCTCGTAAACTTCTTCACCAGAAGCAACAAATAAACGGCCTCTTTCTTCAAGTCCAAAAAGAGCATATTCAGTTGTTTTTCCTGAACGGTCAGCAATTAAAGCCCCATTGACGCGCGATAAAAAGTTGCCACGGCTGGGTTCCCAACCTTCAAAGTAGCTGGACATAAGTCCTTCACCTTTTGTGTCAGTTAAAAAGGTACTACGGTAGCCTAAAAGACCGCGAGTTGGAATGCTAAATTCAATACGAGTACGGCCATTATTAAAAGCTTGCATATTTTCTAAACGGCCCTTACGGATAGATAGTTTTTCTGTCACAGCACCAACACTATTGTCTGGCACATCAAGAACAACTCTTTCTACGGGCTCTAATTCGCTGCCATCAACAACTTTTGTAATAACTTTGGGGCGCCCAACCATACATTCGCCACCAGAACGACGTAGATTTTCCATTACAATCGCAATTTGCAGCTCGCCACGTGCTTTTAAAATAAAGACTTCTGGAGAAGCTGTATTTTCTATTTTAAGCGCCACATTATTCATTGCTTCTTTATTTAAAAATTCGGCAAGTTTATTACTTGTCAAATAAGTACCTTCACGGCCAGCCATAGGTGAAGTGTTAACACTCACTTCAACACCAACTGTTGGCGGATCGACTTCAATTCGTGGTAGAGCTTCAGGGTTAGAAGCATCGGCAATAGTGTCACCAATAGCGAGCTCATTTAATCCAGTAGCAACAATGGCTATGTCACCAGCAGAAACGGAGTCGACATCGACTTGTTCTAGGCCTCTGTATGCTCTTACTTTAATAACTTTTGCAGGTTGGTTTTTGCCTTCCTTATTTATGAGAACAATGTTTTGATTCGCTTGTAAGGAACCTCTTTCCACACGTCCAATAGCCAAACGTCCTAAAAAGTTATTGTAACTAAGATTATTGATAAGCATTTGTGCACCTCCAGATAAAGTCACCTGGGGAGCTGGAACATGTTCAAGCACTGTATCAAATAAATCTTGCAGGCTTTCTTTTTGTACACCTTTGTCTTTACTTGCCCAACCATTACGGCCAGATGCATACAAAATAGGGAAGTCAAGGTGATGATCTTCTGAAGACAATTCTAGAAAAAGATCTTGAACCATATTAGAAACTTCATCAATACGGGCATCAGGTCTATCCACTTTATTGATAATAAGGATCATCTTTAAATTTCTTTGGAGTGCTTTTTGTAATACGAATCGGGTTTGCGGTAAGGGTCCTTCTGCCGCATCAACTAATAAAATAGCCCCATCAACCATCATAAGAGTTCTTTCGACTTCTCCACCAAGGTCAGCGTGACCAGGAGTGTCAACGATATTAATACGAACATCTTTGTAGACCATGGAAGCATTTTTTGCAGCAATGGTAATACCCCGTTCGCGTTCAAGATCCATACTGTCCATAACGCGTTCTGCAACGGTTTGATGTGCTGCAAAAGTACCAGATTGTTGAAGTAATTTATCAACCAATGTTGTTTTACCATGGTCAACATGGGCAATGATTGCGATGTTACGCAAATTTCCGTTGATCGTTGTCATACATAACCTTTCATAAAAGAAGCTTGGATGTTGCCAAACCTTTAACCGTTTTGTTGGTATTCATATTTTGTTTAAAAAGCAAATCAAATTATAGTAAGTTATCATAAAGCTGGCGTGTCTCTTTTGCCATTTCTTCCCAAGAGTATTTCTGAATGAGAGTTAAACCATTTTTGACAACCTCTTGTACATGGAGAGTTTCACTCTCTAAACACTTGGCAATCCCATTTTGAATATCTACAACACTTGTCGGATCAACATAAAAAGCACTATCAGCCATGACTTCAGGGAGAGATGTGCTATTACTGACAACGCAGGGGACCCCACAAGCAGCTGCTTCAATCGGTGGCAACCCAAATCCCTCGTAAAGAGAAACATAAAGAAAAACTTTGCTCATTCCGTAGACAATTGGAAAGTCATCTTCAGCGACAAAATCGATCGCTGTAACGTTTTGCGCACAATTAAAATCATTTGCAAAATTTGCAATTTGTTCTTTAGAATTGCTTAAAATAACCAGAGGAATAGAATATTTTCCCAAGCAATAACTTTCAATGACTTTCTTTAAATTTTTATGTGGTTTACTGTTACCAAGGGCAAATAGATACTGCGATGGTAACTGATATTTTTGGATGACCGCCTTTATTCTTTCAGAAGAATAATGTTTTAAAGGTTTAAAATTTTGGTTAACTCCATTATAAAATACATGAATAATATTACTAGTAATATTAAAATACTTTACAATTTCATTTTTAGAAAAGTGTGAAACTGTAATGATTGCTTTTGCTTTTTTTAATTTGTTTTGTAAAAAAAATTGATAATATAATCTTTTAAGAAAAGAATAATTATTTCCTAGAGCTAAATGATTCATGTCATGAATAGTCGCAACTAAAGGTACTTTACTAAATAAAGGTACGATAAATTGTGGGGAGTGAAATAAATCTGGTTTATATTTACTTATGACAAAAAATAATTCAAATTGGCTTAAAATAGAAAAAACACCGTATTTTAATACGATTAGTTTGAAATTTTCAGGAATATTTGTTTCTAATAAGATATTATCATTATTGACTAACAAATAATAGAAATGTTTTTTATCAGAATTGAGTTTGAACAGGTTAAAAATGAGTTCTTTCACATGTCTAGCGATTCCATGTTCTGAATTTTTAATTGCAATTCTGGCATCGATCATGATTGAATGCTTGAAACTCATATTAAGTCCTTTTTAATTTAGAATTCTTTTCTGAATAAAGTAACATTTTAGGTATTCAGAAGATTCAGCATTTGCTAAACGTGTGTGACAGGGAGATTGTTCTCCTTTGTGAAGCAAAACCCAATTATTATTATCAAATCCTTCAGAGATAGCAGTTAAAAAAACCTCATCACTAATATGTCTGCTGCAACTGCATATCACTAAAATACCATTTGCGGTTAATAATTTGGAGGCGAGTTTGGCTAAACGAGAATAAGCTCTGCTAGCTTCATGTATGTGTTTTTTTGCTTTGGCAAACGCAGGGGGATCGGCAATTATTAAATTAAAACTTTTGTTATCTTTATTTAATTTTTGTAAGTGTTCAAACATATCTCCATGTAATGTATCAATGCTGACTGGTTTTTCAGTGTTTGCTAAAATGTTACTTTTAGCTAAATTTAAAGCCCAGGCATCTTGATCTATTAAGGTCATCTGATTAGCACCTAACTTGGCGGCAGAAGCACTCCATGCGCCTGCATAACTGCAAATATCAAGGACTGTATCTACTTTATAAGGTGAAATAATATATTCGAGATATTTTAAGTTAAGACGTTGATCTAAAAATAACCCTGTTTTTTGTGCTTTATTTAAATAAAAAGTCAAATTTAAATTAGCAAAAGCACATTGAACCGAAAATTGCGAAACGTTTTGGGGTTCTCTAATCCAACGCGTTCTTTCAGGTAACTGTTCTAATTTACGAATTTGGCCTGTACTTCTTTCAAATATAGGAAGTATAGAAAATTCTTTTAAGGCATCGGTAATAAAGGGGAGAAGAAACTCTCCTACAGTAGAAGAAATTTGTAGGACAAAAACAGACTGGTAAAAATCTATGGCAATAGAAGGTAAAAAATCATTGTCACCGTGGGCCAATCTATAAGCTTCTGTTTGTGAAAAAAGAAAGCTGCTTTTTGTGTTTTTTAATGCAATTAAATGATTTAACAAGAATTTTGTTAATTTGTTTTTTTGTATAAAATTGTTTTCAATATAATTATTTATTTCATCTGCAAAAAAACGTACAGAAATTAAACTATTTTTGTTATAAATTCCTATTTTATTTGTGCCTTTTATTCTAACGAGGGCAACATTTTGCTCATTTATTTGAGAATCGTTGAGGTGTATAACTTGATTGCTAAAAAGCCAAGGACTTTTAGCAAATCTTATATTTATGCCTTTCGTTTCTAATTCAGAGATAGAAATCACGGAAGACTCCCAGATGTGAAATGATTTATAACAGATGTCCTTTCCATTTACATGGAATAACTGATATAATCTTGTTTATCTTTTTTTGTAAAATATTTGAACAGGAATTTTGCTTGATGTAAATAAGCGCCTGCTTTCTGAGTTTGACAAGAAAGCGTGCTTTCATTTTTGAGGTGCTTCATGAAAAAAGTGATACGAAATGTATCAGAATTAACAATTTCAAAAGAATCCCTTGCAGTAATGCCTTATGCGAACAAAGTTATGATGGTTTCTCCTGCTTTCTTTAATGTGGATAATCCTATTAATGCCCATATGCGCCAAGCTGATGGTTCTTTGCATAAATTAGATAAAAATTTAGCAATTGAACAATGGAATCATTTAAAAATCATTTATGAAAAATTAGGTTTTAATGTTTATGTTGTTGATCCAGTAGAGGATCTTCCTGACATGGTTTTTTGTGCAAATCAAAGTTTTCCTTATCTAGATGCCTGCGGAAATTATAATGCTGTCTTGTCTAATATGCACAATGATGTGCGGAATGAAGAGGTTTCTTATATTAATTCATTCTTAATTGGGCAAGGTTATAATACACATCGTGTGGCTTCCAGGACTTTGGGGTATTTTTTTGAATCAATGGGTGATGCGTTATGGTTGCCTGGATACCGATTTATATTAGGTGGTTATGGTTTTAGAACAGATAAAAGAATTTATCAAATTTTGTCTGAAACAACAAATGCGCCAGTTGCTATTTTTGAATTAAAGCATCCCAAATTTTATCATTTAGACACTTGTCTTAGTATTTTAGATGCAAATACAGTTCTTGCTTGTAAAGAAGCATTTACTGATGAAGGATGGCAACTTTTAAACCAAATTTTTAATCGAATTATACAGGTTCCTATTCATGAAGCCGATGCGCCAGGATTTGCCTGTAATGCGCATTGTCCCGATCGCAAACACGTTATTATTCAGCAAAATTGTCATACAACGAATTCCTTATTAAAAGAAGCAGGTTATATACCAATTCCGACCGATACTTCTGAATTTATTAAATCGGGTGGCTCTGTTTTTTGTATGAAGCTCATGTTTTTCTAAATATATAAAATTGGTAAGTTTTTTTAATAGTGTATTGAATTAACAATTCAATACACTTTGATTTTCCTTCCTTTTAGATTGACACTTTCTTGCAGTATAGATTTTTATGGCATAGCTTAACCATTGCATTTGTTTGAGTGACAAACTCAAACTTATCTTATTAGAAGACACTTTAAAAATTGTTTTTTTCGATACTTTATTTGGAGAGTTCATAAATGGCTCAAAAATTATCAAATCAGCTATTGGTAGCTTTTTATAAAGAAATGCTACTTGGGCGTCGCATAGAAGAGCGCGTTGGACAACTTTATGTTCAACAAAAGTTTAGTGGATTTTGTCATTTGTATATAGGCCAAGAAGCAGTTGGAACTGGTTGCTTAAATGCAATTAGAAAAGGACAAGACTATGTGATTACTGGTTATCGTGATCACTATCTACCAATTGTTTTAGGAATGGATCCTGGTGTTATGCTTGCTGAGCTCCTTGGTAAGGTAACAGGGTGTGCTCGTGGCAAAGGTGGTTCTATGCACATGTTCTCTGAAAAACTCCATTTTATGGGAGGACATGGCATTGTTGGAGGACAAGTTCCACTTGCCGTAGGAGCGGGCTGGCGAATTAAATACAAAAAAGAAGATAATGTTGTATTATGTTTCTTAGGTGATGCAGCAATCAATCAAGGACAATTTCATGAAGCCTTAAATATGGCAGCTATCTGGGACTTGCCTTGTATTTTTATTGTTGAAAATAACTTGTATGGTATGGGAACAGCTATTTCAAGAACTTGTACTTTAAATAACTTAGCTGATCGCGCGAAGGGCTATAATATGCGACAAGCAATTGTCGATGGCAGAAATGTTATTAACACCTACAATCAAATGAAAGAAATTGTAGAAGAAACACGTAAAACATCAAAGCCTATTTTAGTAGAAGCGCAAACCTACCGTTTCCGTGGCCATTCTGTATCAGATCCTGGAAATTACCGCACAAAAGAAGAAGTTGAAAAAGAACGGAATCGTGATTGCCTATTATTATTAAAAGAGGCAATGCTGCATCAAAAAGCTGCGAAAGAAGACGATTTT
>CAYSZE010000357.1:0-3535 GCA_964435255.1 uncultured Oligoflexia bacterium | reverse complement strand
TATTAAAAAACTGAGTTGCTATTTTTTTTGCGATTGGCAACTCTAAACGCATTGGATTGATTTTTATTTTGCTGCAAACAAATTGGAATTCTCTACGTTCAACATGTGTGATGATCGTCCAAGCTTTACCAGTCGCTCCAGCTCTTCCTGTACGGCCTGCACGGTGTGTATAAGTTTCTACATTTGTTGGAACTGTAAAATTAATGACATGAGAAAGACCAGTGATATCAATACCACGCGCTGCCACGTCTGTAGCCACAAGAATACGTAATTGACTGTTTTTAAATCGTTCCATGGTCAAGCTGCGATCATTTTGTGTCATTTCACCATTTAGAACACCTGCTGCAAAACCTCTTTCAAGTAAGGCGTTGTGTATATTTCTTGTTTCTTCTCTTGTTTTACAAAAAATAATGGCATGTTCGGGATCATGATAAATAAGAAGTCCTAAAAGAGCATCTAGGTTACGACCCATTTTAACTTCTATAAAGCCGTGATCAATTTGACCAGTGCTGGTGTCGGTACTAGCAACTTTTACTTCAAATGGATTTGCAACCATTTGTCTTGCAATACTAGTAACTTTAGGCGGAAATGTCGCAGAAAATAGTAAAGTTTGTGCTTTTTTTCCGATAGCAGTTTTGATTTTAATAATATCTTCTGCAAAGCCGAAATCTAGCATTTCATCCATTTCATCTAACACTAAAATTTCAATAGTCGTTAAATTAACAATCCCTTGCTCTAGCAAGTCATTTAGGCGGCCTGGAGTGGCAACTATGGCATCAACGCCTCTTTGAATGACTGAGGTTTGATAACGATAGCTTTTACCACCAGTAATAGCTAAGACTTTATAACCTTGTGGTTTAAAATTTGTTTCAAAAACATCAGCGACTTGTTGTGCAAGTTCACGAGTAGGGGTTAGGACTAAAATGCGTGGCTTGCCACCTGCTTGTGGCTTTTGTAGTCTTGCAAACGCAGGTAGACCAAATGCTAAGGTTTTCCCAGAACCAGTACGGCTTTGAGCGATAACGTCTCTTCCAGCTAATACAGGTTCATAGGTCGCTTGTTGAATAGGGGTAGGTTTTGTAATGCCTTGAGATTCAAGGTTTTTACGAACTACTTCTGGCAATAGGTTAAAAATAGAAGACTCTTCTGTTGCGGGTGTGTCGATATTTGTCATTTGCTTCCCAAAAAAAATAAGAATAAGAAGGGGTTAGCTACTTAAAGCTAATTACACTCAGGCGAGAATTGAGAAAGAATTATTCAAAGCTTAAAATAACAAGCATTTTAGTAGGTTGCAAATAAAGCATTCATGAATATGCATTTTGCAACAAAAGAGTTAGTCTTTCTGAACCCCTGCCAGCAGTCCCTTAAACTGTATTATACTAAGGGTGTCAAGAGGGTTTTTTTTATTATTCAATAATGGTATGTTAACGAGGTTTTTTGAACGTCTTCCGCTAACGAGGAGTATGATATGCAAAGTCAAGAAGAATTGAGAGTAGAACTAGAAAGACTCAGAGCTGAAAATGCAGCATTAAAGAGCGAAAAAAAAGGTGCTTCATCACGTGAAATCAGCTTTAAGGTTGCTGAAAAAGGAGGTTTATCAGTATACGGTCTAGGCCGTTTTCCTGTGACTTTGTATAAAGAGCAATGGCTACGCTTATTGGATAAGCAAAATGACATTAGAAGTTTTATTAAAGACAATGAAGATAAATTAAAATCTCGTGAATAATTAAAGGGTTATAGGTAAAGAGTGAAATATTTAAAAGAGTTCAAAGAAGTTATTATCGTTATTTTGTGTATCTTTATATTTCGTTCTTCATTTTTAAATTGGTATGTAATCCCTTCTGGTTCCATGCTGCCAACATTAAAAATTGGTGATCATGTTGTGGTCAATAAGCTTTCCTATGGATTCATGTTGCCGCTTATGGAACGGCGCCTGATAAGCTGGAACCACCCACAAAGAGGAGATATCGTTGTATTTCAAGGTCCCTCTCAGGAAGGGGGGCAAATATTGATAAAAAGAGTTGTTGCCATCGAAAACGATAAAGTATCTTTTGTAAATGGTTTGTTACATGTTAACGATAAGCCTGTCATAGAAAATAAAGTAAATGACCGTAGTTCATTGCTCGATACTGGTAGCGCAGATAATTTTAATGAATATAATATTTTAAGTGAATCTGGTTTTTCTAAGGATCCTTTTTTTATTTTAAAGAAAAAAAATGAGGGTATTACCTTTTTAGAAAAAAAATCGTGGGTTGTTCCTAAAGGACAACTGTTTTTATTAGGTGATAACCGTGATAATTCCTTTGATAGTCGCTTTTGGGGAATGATAGATGAAAATGCAATTTATGGGCGTGCTTTTTTAATTTCTTATTCAACAGGAGAAAAGGGAACGTGGCCGCATTTTCGAAAAGAAAGATTCTTTTTAAAGTTATATTAATTAAATAGTGGAATTAAAGAATTTAAAACTTCAATTCCACTATTGTTTTTAAGTAAAAAATATTATTTCACTTCATTTAATTCATTTAATGTCAATATAATTTTAGAGTGAATATGTTTTTTGAAAGTATTAAATTGTGAATCGTTAGTAAAATTTGTGGTGTTAATTTTGCTATATTCTTTATTGAGTTCTGCTTTTAATTCTTGAATATTACTATTAAAAAAAATTATGTTTTTTTCAAAAGAACTGGGATTAGAATTTTGTATATTATATTTACAATCACTATAAAGCCTATCTCTAAAACTAGGTAATGAAATTTCATGAAAAGCTTTTGTTTTGCCTAAAATATTTATGGCAACACCTTCAGCAAATTTTTGATCTTTATGAAAGTAATAAGAACTGTAAATATTTTTAATTTCAGAATCTAGTTTTTTAGATTCATCAGTGAGTTTTGTAGAAGCAAGAGCTCTTTCGAAAATGATATCAACACTCTTAGTGCAAATATTATTGTAAGTATTTTGATTTTTGCTTGATTTTGTTTGTTGATTGTCATTTTTATCATTCATGCCGCAAGCAGATAAAAGGGTTAAAGCAAAAAAGTAAATTATGTGTAAATATGATTTCATTTGTTTTCCTCTAATAATGAAATTGTTTTTTATTAATATAATAATTAGAAAATTATAAAGGAATTTCTTCTAACGTATCTAATTTATTTAAAATATTATTTTCAAAATATTTAAGTAATTCAAGCCGTTCTTTGTCTAGAGGGAAATTTTCGGCAGTTATTTTAGCATGGGTTGTTTTAACTTCATTTTTTAAATTAATTATACTATTGTTATGGCTTTTAATATTGTAATCAAATAGTTCTGGTTCTAAAAAATAGGTTTTATTTTTACAATCTTTCATTAATGTGTTTAGAAAATTTGGAATAATTGTATTCTTAAGTGCTTTTGTGCGGGAAGATAGGTTTAGTGCTAATTCCCTAGCGTTTTTTCTGTCTTCAGTATCATCATTTAAAACATAAATACTTTTAACTTTTATGCTATATAAAAATTCTACTGGAGATGAAAAATCATGAATAAATTTAATTGTGATACT
>CAYSZE010000356.1:0-4754 GCA_964435255.1 uncultured Oligoflexia bacterium | reverse complement strand
ATGAAAATAAAAAAATTCGCGATTGTTTTTGTGTGCCAATTGTTGGCAGCATTGGCAAAGAAGACAAAGCAATTATTTCTGAATTTTATTTTTATGAAACACTTACTAAACCTGTCGCTGAAAAAGACTTTATAAAAAGATTAGAAGAGTTGGAAGAACAGGAAAAAAATCCTGAAAGTGATAGAAATTTTCAGAAAGAATTTAATAATTCAATACTTGAAAAAAAATATAAAAAATCAGAAGAAATTTTATTACCAAGACTCAAAAAAGAGCCTAATTCATTACGATTTTTAACTTTATATGCAGAGTTGCTATTAAGGGCACAAGACATAAAAAAATCAGAAGAATTTCTTAATAAAATTTTAAAAATAGACCCCAATCATATTCCTGCACTAAATTTAATTTCTAAAGTTCATATTAAGAATAATAAATTTGATGAAGCAATGAAAGCTTTAGAAAAAGCCAAACTATTAAGCCCACATAATGTCGATAGATTACTTGTCATTGGGGAACTAAATTTAGGTAATGGTGAAGCTGAAAAAGCTGAAGAAAATTTTAAAAATGTTTTAAAATTAAATCCGACTGATGACAGAGCTTCATTTGGACTTGGACGAGCTTTAGCTACACAAGGTAGAACAGAAGAAAGTAAAAGAGTATTAGCCAATTTAAAGAAAGGTGCAGAATTAGCAACTTTCTTTAATAATAAAGGTGTACTATTAGTTAAATCTGGAAAATATAATGAAGGTGTATCGTTATATAAAAATGCAATCAAAGTATTAGATATGCCTGATAAAGAGCATCTATTGCTTTATAATATAGCCTTAGCTTATTCAAAACTCGGTGATAAAGTAAAAGCACTTGAACATGCTAAAAAAGCTGTTGAAAAGTCACCACCAAATTATTTAAAATCAAAAACGTTACTTGATAAGTTAGAAAAAGAAGGTGTTTCTCCAGCTCCTGCAGCTAGCACAGCCAAAGTAACAACTCCTTCTCAACCAGAAGGTAACGCAAAAGAAACACCAAAATGCTTATTAACAGGTGATCAAATGTCTTTTATTATGGGCGGTTTTGACGACGGTGCTGCGAAAGCTGCACCTAAACCAGCTGCTGGCGAGGAAGAATTTATTTCTTTTGGACTTGATTGAATGTAATAGTTAAAATCTGCTTTCAGATTATATTGTGCTATATATTTTTTTATTCGATAATTAGCTAGATCAGCTATCGTATTTATTTCATATTTTTCTGATTGCGGAATAACAATACTTTCAGCTAATTGAATTAATAAGAAATGACGATTCCCACCATCTTCCCTATTCTTTTCCAAAACGGCTTGCCCAGTAGTCCCTGATCCTGCAAAAAAATCGAGAATACAGTCATCTGAATTAGAATTCGTAACAAGATGAATGATTCGTTTAATTAATTCAACAGACTTAGGCATATCAAAATGAACATTATCTAACACTTTTTTTAACTCATTTGTTCCAGATAATTTAATATCTGACCACAGATCATTTCCTAAAATATATTTTTTTGGCGGAATATAATGTTCAGGTTTCCCATTTTTATTAAGTCGCAATAGATCAATTTTATCTTTTTCTTGAATATTTTTCTTATACCATTCACTTAATATATTTAAAGTTAAATCTTCATCGTTAATTAAATTAAGATTTTTTAAAACATATTTATAATTTTCTATAGCTTTTAAACTTCGTTCTTTTGACCATCGCCACTGTCCTTGCTGAGGAGAAATTCCAAAAAGTTCATACCTTAAATTTGGTCTATCTGTCCCGCGCCAATGATTATTCCAGGCACCATAAACAAATTTTAAATTTTTGCCTTCTATCTCGTATTTTCTTATTTTTGTATCTTTATTTTTGCTATAAAATAAAATATATTCATGTCCAATTGCTAAGCTTTTAGTAAATTTAAATTGTGCTTGTACATTTTTTGTTCCTCTAGGCACAATAATACAGTTTCGAAAATTTTCAATTCCAAATATCTCATCTAATAGTATTCTTAAATAATGAACTTCATTGTCATCAATACTTACAAAAATAAAACCATCATCTGCTAAAAATTCATATGCTAGCATTAATCTTGGCCGCATCATTTTTAACCAATCATAATGACTTCCAAAATTATCATTATAAATAAATTTTCTTTTTGTGTTATAAGGTGGATCGATATAAACAAGCTTAACTTTGTTTTTATATAATGGTAATAAATCATTCATTACTATAAGATTATCTCCTGCAATTAATGCATTTCTAATTTCAGAAGCCTGTGCATTAATTTCAGTAAGATAATTTATATAGCTGTTACTCATTTAAATGCTCTATTAATTTATCCAATTTATAAACCTCACCATCTAATAAACGTCCACCAGCTACAAAAGCATGTCCACCACCAGAAAAATGATGTGCAAAGTAATTACCTAAATGTTTATTATTACCTTTTGGTTTATTCCAAGGGTTAACCCCACAGGATAAAGAAGTACTTCCTTTGTTAGAATTTGGAAAAACATGCAAGGCATATTCGGCGTCTTCAAACAATAAATAAGGTAAAAAACGCGCCATCCCATAAAACTCACGCGAGTTTAAGAAATTAGAATATGCAACCTTTCCTACCTTTTGAGTTGCTTTTTTATATATTCGATATTGTTTATAAAACAACTGCTCTTCATATTTAATAATAGCATCAAATATATTATCACTATCAAATAAATCTTCTACATCAGAACTTTTAACTATTTGTTTTACTAACTTTTTATAAAGAGCTGCTTTGTCTACTATTGGGTGACTTGGTGTAAATAATGTTTGTAACTTTACAGCATGGGAAGAATAATCATGCGCCGCTTCTCCAGTTGCATATAAAGCTCCATCTATGATTTCGGCGAGATCTATAAACTCTTCATATTCTTTTAAAAATTTAAGAGGAAAACTCAACTCATGATGGTGTGTACGCAGCAAACCTGGGGTACTGATAGCTTTGGTATCCCATTTTGTTACCACACTATTAGGAATAATTTCTGCCGTATTATTTTCATTTAAAAATGGAAAACTTGACCCTGTTGGATGATGGTCTATCCAGTAACACTGAGGAATTTGCGCCTCATTTTCAAATTTTTTTTCGTAAATTTGTTTAGCCAAAAAAAATTTATTATTTAAAAATGCGGGATGCAAAGAAAAATCTAGAATAGCACATGGCCACTTTAACTCTCGCAAACTCCAATCACCTTGAGCTGATACATGATTAACGGGTTGGACTTCTATTTTCCAACCGTATTTAGCATATTTATCATGGATAAATTTTTGAAATAATGCCGCTGCAATTCCACCATCAGCATCGGAATGGCTATATATCGTATAAATAAGGTCTTTAGACATTTTTAAACCTTAAGCTATATACTATTAAATAAAAATAAAAATAATTTAAAGTAAAAACTTAAAAAACCAGAAATAATAAGTATTAAAAAACCAATTGTTAAAAACATGGCTTTTTCTTGGATTTTTCTTGAAAGCTCATACGATAAATTATTAATTAAAATATACCACCCAGGGGTTCCAGGTACTGGTAACAAGTTAAGTGCCCCAATTATAATATTTAAAAAACAGATTGAAGAGAGGATCATTCTAGAAAGAATTTCAGGACTGGAATAGTCCGCACCTTGTGGAATATTAATTTGCCCCATAAATTTTAAAATAATAGTACATAATAAAGCAATGATAAAATTAATTAATATACCAGAAGCATAAACTAAATTTATATCTCTTTTAATATTTCTAAAGTAACGAGTTTCAATATTAAATTGTTTTGGCCATCCAAATACAATGGGAGAATTCATTAATATCGTAAAAAAAGGAAAAATAACTGTTCCCAGAATTTCAATATGTGGAAGAGGGTTAAGAGTTGCCATTTGCGTAGTTTGCGCGGAAACATCTCCTTTTTTTCTCGCAACAATCGCTATAGCTGCTTGTGACATAGTTATAGCTATTAAAAAACCTAAATATTTTAACAGGGCAATAGGCAAAGAAAATTTGGAGTCAAGATACAAAAAATCCATTATAATACTTCCATTTTATATAAATTAAATTCCAGTTTTTTCATTAATTTTCTTTTTAATGAACCAAACAATGACTATAGTAAATATTGCAATTCCAAGTACTGTAAATATTCCATATTGTCCTTTTTTTACATAATGATCGAGTAAGTTGAGATCGCTTAATTGACGCTCGCCCCAAAAACCTAAATACACCCAAATAGGAACACTAATGATAGCAGCAAAACCATCTGTTAATAAGAATTTTAGATAAGAAACTTTACGTGTGATCCCAGTCACTACAAAAATAGGAGATCGCAAACCAGGCATAAAGCGCGCCGCAAAGATGAGCCAAAAGCCATGTTTTGCAAATTTTTCTTGGATCCATTCATATCTTTTTTGCGTCACAATATTAGAAAAAAACTTTACTTTTAAGAGTTTTTCACCATAAATACGACCTAAAAAGAACATCGTACTATCACCAATTAAAACCCCAGCCATTGAAATTAAGAGCATGACATGAACATCATTACAATCATTTAATGCTTGCAAAAAAGAACCATCAACCGTACATGCAACAGAAGAAATAACTCCACCAGCTACTAGAGCGATGTCTTCTGGTGTAGGGAGTCCAAACCCGCACAATCGCAAAACACCAAATACGGCAATTGAACCATAAGTTGTGAAGAAATCGATTACACTATCTAACACAATT
>CAYSZE010000355.1:0-7463 GCA_964435255.1 uncultured Oligoflexia bacterium | reverse complement strand
TTTGATTTTCTGCCAATTGCAACTGAGTCAAAGCTTTTAATTTTTCAATAACATCTATATTTTCAATCAGATTTTTATTTGCAAATAATCTTTTTAAATTTATATTTGTTTTAAGGTTAGAAATATCATTAATATCATTTTCAGATATATTCAACTCTTGCAAATTTTTTAGTTCAGAAATTTCATCAATTTTACGAATTTTATTTTTCTTTAATGATAAAACTTTAAGATTCATTAAGTGTTCAATACCATGTAAAATAACTATTTGATTATCATCTAAATTCAACTCTTCTAATTGTGAAAATGGCGCTATAAAAGAAATATTTAATAAAAGATGTCCTTTCATGGAAAGTTTACGCAAGCCATGAAATAAAAAAATATCATCTAAATTAGATACTTTTTGATAATCTATATTTAATTCTTTGATATTTGTTAAAAACTTAAAAAATGCAGAATCTAAAATCTGTTGCTTAGCTTCAGGAAAAGAACTCAAGTCCACTGAAGTTAATTTTGTGAGTATTTTTTCAGCCTCATTATTATCTTTAGTTCTTGCAATTCGCAGCAATGTTTTTTTACTATAATCATGCGCTACAGAGACATTCTCAGCACTTAAATAATTTAAGAGACTTGTGAATTCCATTTAAGAATCTCCTTCAAATGGTTAATTAAAGTAATTCTTTTTGATAGCCTCATATTGACCATTTTTTTGAATTTGATCAAGAAAATCATTAAATTTTTCCATTAATTGAATATCTTTTTTGCGTGTTGCCATGGCCAAGTCTCCTTTTTCCTCGGAATAGAGCGTATAAAAATCAATTTTCATTTCCTTTTTAGCTTGTGCGATAAAAACATTATCTTCAACAAAAGCATCAGTTCTTTTTTGTACAACCGCATTCACTTCATCACTTTCTGAATCAAACTGTAGGTGAATAGCCTTTTTTAAATACCCTTTTAAAAATAATGTAGCAGCACTTCCTGTATGGGTTGCTATTTTCGTTTCCTTTGTGTCTAAATCGCTAAATTTTTTATATTTTTCTTTGTTTTCTGGTGTGTTTAAAAGAGCTGCTGAAATAAGCACAGTATACACAGGCTTAGAAAAAAGCACAGCTTTTTGTCTATCCTCGGTAATGGTCAGACCAGAGGCAATTAAATCACACTTTCCCGTTAATAAAGAGGGTATCAAGCCATCTAATGTTGTATCAATCATATTTAATTTGAGACCCGATTTTTTTGCAAATTCTTTCATAATATCAACATCAAATCCTTTCCAGTTACCTTTATTATCCTTAACTTCAAATGGTATAAATCCAGCTTGTGAACAGACTTTTAGGACACCTTGTTTCTGAATTCTTGCAAAACTCATGTCTTTTTCTTGTGAAAAGGCAATCAGTGCCTTAAGAAAAAGTGTAAATACTAAAACTATCTTGTACATGTTAGCTCCTAAGCTTAATTGATTATAATAATAAATACTTAAAATTCAACTAGAACATATTGATATTACTATATTTTAATGCGAATTTTATTTCTACATGTTTTTTATTATGAAAAGATTTTTAGAAGAAATCTATTTATTGATGATGATGATGATGGTAAGTATGATGTGCGGATGATGTATTTTTTGGTAACTTACTAGAATACTGAAAAGATCTATCAAACTCTGAGGCTTTTTGTCTTAAGTTCATCCCTGCACCCTTTAAAAAAGTTTGCTTTAATTGGTAGCTATGTTTAAATACATATTACCTTCATACGAACCTACCAAAGAACGTATAATTTTGGCAAGCTGTTTTTACTTAAAAAATTAGGATTTATCATGCAAGATACGAAAATTATTCAGTTTGCAAGTGACAATTATGTAGGATCTCATCCTGATATCACGGCCGCAATTGTGTCCGCATTGGAATGCATAGAAATTCCCTATGGTTCAGATTCCATCGCACAATTGGCAAAGGAGGAATTTAAGAAAATATTCAAACAAGATTGTGAAGTTTTCTTTGTAGGTACAGGAACAAGCTCAAACATAATTGCCCTGAAAAGTATTCTTAGAAGCTACGAAGCTGTAATTTGTACAGAAATTGCACATATAAATACTGCTGAGGGAGGAGCATTCGAGAATTTTATTGGTGCTAAAATATTTACAACTCAATCACAAATGAGTCATGGCAAATTAACATTAAATAGTATTAAAGAAGTTTATCAAAATTTTCGTAATACACATTTTAATAAACCTAAAGCTATTTCAATTACCCAATCGACTGAATTAGGAACTGTTTATACCTGTGAAGAAATTAAAGAAATTTGTGCTTTTGCTCACGCAAATAATATGTATGTACATATGGATGGGGCAAGAATTGCTAATGCAGCTGCTTTTTTAAAGAAATCATTTAAAGAAATTGTGGTCGATACAGGTGTTGATATTCTTTCATTTGGCGCTACAAAAAATGGTGCTATCATGGCCGAAGCTATTGTTGTGTTTAATAAAAAATTTAGTGAAGATATGGGATATATTCATAAACAGTCGATGCAACTGTTTTCTAAAATGCGTATGATTCCTGCACAATTTCTTCCCTACTTTAAAAATAATTTATGGCTAGCAAATGCACAAAATGCGAATGATAAAGCTTATTATATTGCTTCCGAACTTAAAGCACTAAAACACTTTAACATTACAAATCAGGTAGAAACAAATCAAATTTTTGTGGAACTACCAATACCTCTAAAAGATGAGCTATTAAAAAAATACTTATTATATGTTACTGCTGAAAATTTTGCAAAAAATACCTGTACTATAAGAATAATTACTTCATTTAATACAAGCCTTTCTGATGTACAAAAATTAGTAACTGATTTTAAACATGCCGAATATAACTATTTACACTTAAAGAATTAATGAGTCATAATGTTAGCTTCTAAATCTTGTTAACTTCATAAACATATTTTAAAATACCTTAACACTAATTTTTTATTGTAAGGTATTTTATGTTAAAAGCACCTATCTCTGAAAATGAAGAAGCTAGAATTGCTGAATTACTTGAATATGCAATTTTAGACACGCCACCAGAAATAAGCCTTGATGAAATAGTCCATATTGCTTCGTATATCTGCCAAACTCCAATCAGCCTCATAAGTATCGTTGATAAAGAAAGACAATGGTTCAAAGCTAAAGTTGGTTTAAATGCCACTCAAACTGAAAGAGATATTTCATTTTGTGGGCATGCTATCCAGTATGATGACATATTTATTGTTGAAAATGCTGAACTTGATGAGCGCTTTAAAGATAATCCTCTTGTAACTGCTGAACCCCGAGTTGTTTTTTATGCTGGTGCGCCCTTAATCACTAATAAAGGGTTTAAAATTGGCACATTGTGTGTCATTGATCACAAACCCAAAAGTTTAAATGATGAACAAAAAAGAATTCTTAAGTCTCTCTCTAAAATGGTCATCCAAAATTTAGAAATGAACAAAATTCTTAAAAAAATTCATAATGAACAAAAAAATTTAATTTTTCATGCCAAAATGCTTTCTTTAGGAGAAATGGCTTCAGGAATTGCGCATGAAATAAATAATCCTTTAATGATCATAACAGGAAAACTGCACCTTTTAGATGAATACATAAAAGAAAATAAAAACAATTTAGATGCTCTTTTTATTGCTAGTGAATTAAAAAAAGTAGATGCAACGAAAGACAGAATAAAAGAAATTATTTATAATTTAAGAAAATTTGCTAAAAATTCGGAAAATGAAGCTTATCAACCTTTCTCAGTGCTAACTTTATTAAATGAAACATTACTTTTATGCAAAGAAAAAATTAAAAATATAAATATAGAAATTAAAATAAGCAGCGATGCAGAAATCAGTAAAGTCAAAATAAACTGCAAACCTAATTTAATACGGCAAGCATTTTTAAACCTTTTACTTAATGCATATGATGCATTAGAAAATGCATCAACAAAGGACATAGAAATTCATTTTAGCTTACGGCCAGACATTCTTAAAATTATATTTAGAGATACAGGCAAAGGAATTCCAATAGAAAACCAGGATAAAATAATGGAACCTTTTTTTACAACCAAAGAAGTAGGAAAAGGTATCGGTCTTGGATTAAGTTCATCAAAAGGCATAGTTGAAGAGCATAAAGGAAAATTTTATTTAGATAAATCTCAACCAAACACGTGTTTCGTTATGGAGTTTCCTTATACAAATAATTAAGAGGGTATTTCTTGAAATTTATTTTTTATATAAAATTCTTCATTTATATTATATTTTCTATTTTTCAATTATATTCTTATGCGAAAGATGCTAATTCCAGTTTCCCTTGCTCAAAAACTTATAATATTGCTTTATCTAATCATAATATTATTTATAATCCAGAAACTAATACGGGACTAGATAAAGATTTCATAGATGCATTACAAAAAGTAACCAAATGTAGATTTAATTTTCAAACTTTACCACGAGAACGGATTTGGTATAGTTTGAAAAAAGGTGACATAGATTTTTCATCTTCAGTTATCCCTTACCCAGAAAGAAAAGAATTTGCTTTTTTTGCCTCTTATTTTTTCTCAAAAAATTTAGTTATTGTTAGAAAAAATACTTTGGTAAAAAGTATGGATGATTTTATTAAGAATAAAGAGTTTGTATTTGGCGATCATTTAGGACGAAAGTATGGGAATGCTAAGATAGATAAATTTATTGCTGATCTTAAATTAAAAAATAGAGTTGAAACTTCCACGAGTGACAAGTCTTTGGAAGGAAAATTAAGGCACAATAGAATTCAAGGTTATGTCATTAATAATTTAATTGCTAAATATAACATGACTATCTGGGACAAAAATTTTAAAAATGATATAGAAATTCAAGACTGGACACCAACTGATAGGGGTTTTTTAGTTTCTATTGGTTTTTCAAAAGTAAATATAACTGCAGAAGAATTTAAATATTGGCAAAAAGCTATAAACCGCCTATTAACAGAAGGTACTGCTAAAAAAATATATTTAAAATATTTTAAAACTATAAGTAAATTAGACGAAGAGACCTTAGAAAAATTACGGGCAGAAACAGAAAATATAAATGATTTATAAATAAACACACTAATAATTAAGTTTATTTATAACTTTCATTATTTTTTTTTGCACTGTAACATTTTTTTTATTTATAGACTTTCAAATAAACCGTAACTTCTTCACGATCATGATATAATTGTTTACATTTCAAAATATAATTTAAACCATTTGAATCAAGTTCACTTCGTATTAAATTTAGACATTCTTCAACTTCTATAAACCTTTTTTTCATAGGAAGTTTTAAATTAAAAATGAATGCTTGGCTCAATTTGAAAGTAGCCCAATCTATGATGAGTTGTGCAATTCTGCGCGGTTTTTCAACCATGTCACAAACAAGCCAATCGACTGGTTTTTTCGCCCTATACTTAAAACCATTTTCTTTTAAATGCTCTACAAGTCCTGTTTTAAGCAAATGCGGTTCCATAGGACCATTGTCTACGGCTATGACATAAATATTGCGTCTAACAAATTGATAAGTCCATCCTCCTGGACTGGCTCCTAAATCGACCGCAGTCATTCCTGCGCGTACTGCCGATTCTCTTTCCTCTGGGCTTAAAAAAACATGCAAAGCTTCTTCGAGTTTTAAGGTTGAGCGGCTTGGGGCATCTTTAGGAAATTTAAACCTAGGAATTCCCATAAACCAAAGTGAAGCTTTTTTAGGAGCACACAACCCTATGTAGCAGCTTTGGCCATTTATAAAGACCAAGTGCATCCTTAACGCCCGCTGCGTTTTATCATTTACAATAAACCCATTTTTCTTTAATTCAGAAAGCATAGGACTAGTAAATTTTTTACAGAAATTCAATAATTCCTTTTGCGCATCTGTATCAAAGGTTTCGACAAATAAATCATCAAGCACATTTTTTCCGTTTAAAATTCCAGAAAATTGCTGGATAAACGTCTCATATATTGGTTTTGTTCTATTAGAATCAGGAAGATCTTTAAGTAAATCTGAAATTAAAAGCAACTGCCGTGCAAAAACAAGATCTGATAATTGGAGGTCATTCCATAATTTTATACAATCGCTTGCCGAATGAGCTTGGAAAATAACATGCGCAGTGTGTTCCTTTGCTTTAACAAAACCAGCAATTTCTTTTTGTGAAGCATAAGCTAATATTTCAGCAGCACATTCACTTTCAAAACCAGAGCGGCAATACAACATTAAAGAATGAGACATATTTTGACAGACTTTCATGGATAAATGGGAATGGGGAATTTTATTTCACTAACCCCTGGGACATTAAAATCAACCGTCATTGACTGGGTTCCCTGCATGTTGTCAGATAACGCAGCTTTACCTTTTAAACAAGTAGAAGTTGCTGAGTCTTTAACACAATTAAATAAATACTTCTTTTTCCTATAGTTATACACAACATTTCCTGCTAAATTATTAACAAACTGCTTCCGTGTATTGTCATTTAAATTAATTTGGCTAGGATTGTCTAAATTATACCAATAAGATGCTTCTACTTTTTCCCACAAAAATTCTGCCGTTTTCTTTCTTTCAGTAATAAAAATTGCATTTTTATCGGCTGAAATACCACCTATTTGAAATTGTTTTACTTGATCATTAATATCGTTTTTATCTTTTTGCAGAAGCTCTTTTATTAATAAATTATTACCAGAAACATCGACATAAATTAAATTTGTTATAGAGGACTGGTTACTCGTATAAGGATTACAGTTTAGCACAAATTTACTACTATCAATTACTTTTACCTGGTTTGCAGGATTAAAACAATTAGGAATTTCTGTTTGTTTTACAATGGTTTTAAGATCGGATGACAATTCTAACAAATAGGGTTTTATATTGATATCCAAATAAGAACCAATAGTTAATAAATATACTTTTCCATTAGCTGTCAATAAATGTGCTGCTGTATTATTTAACTCAACATTATTTGGTAATAAATTATTTTGTAAAGATAATTTAGTCGAAGCCAAATGGACTTTATCAAGTGCTGGCGAAACGGCTATGATTTCCGCATTTGCATAACCAATACCGACTAAAGAGTCATTAGCTAAAATTAAATTATATACATTTTCTGGGAATGCCGCATGTTCCACCCCACTCATTTTTGCATCAGCTTGAAAAAAGGTAACACGGGATGGTTTGCCTTTAAACCTTTCTGTTAAATATATTCCTTCTAAAATATTTTTATCAGTCATTTTTTGATATACATATGCATCTCCACTAGCGGGACGTGAGAGAATAAGTTCTAACTTACGTGTATCAAAATCATAACTATATAAATTGCTAAACTCTTCGTATTTCTCTGCAACAAAATAACTTTTATTGTCTGAAACTAAAATTTCAGGATTGACATTATTTTGTTTACCACAACCTATTAGTAATGCAAATAAACCAATATTAACTAAAAATTTATTATAAATATTCATTAT
>CAYSZE010000354.1:0-6222 GCA_964435255.1 uncultured Oligoflexia bacterium | reverse complement strand
AGTTATCAGCTTGTAGCCTTCCCAAAGCATCGACTAGTAAAGCTTCCCTGCCTTCACCGCCTCTTAAATATTTTTCATATTTTCTTTCAATTCCTGTTTTACCAATTATTGAACCTACACGATATTGGTAATTTGTGACTTGAGAATTTAAAATATATAGTTCTTTTGATGTTACTTCACCTAAATATCCAAATAAATGCGCAGATTCATTTCCTAAATAATCTCTACGTGGTGCAGAATCAACATCTACCCCTGGTAAAAAGAATTTATTAGATTCTAAAGTTGCCACTTCATGTAACGATAAATTTCTTTTTATACGCACAGGAACAAATTTAGGGTTTGCCTGCGACTCCAATAATTTACGTTCAATTTGTTGAATAGGGATATGAAATAAGTCAGAAACGATAGACAACGTTTTAGGACGATTTTGTAGGTATTGTGGGATAACAATTAAATCAAAAAATAGCCTGTTAGATAATAATATTCTACTAAATCGATCATAGACTAAACCACGCGGGGCAGGACGCGTTATTTCGCGCACTCTATTTCTTGCAGAAGCTACAGAAAAATCTGTTCCTTTGATAATTTGTAAATACCACAAACGTGCAGTTATCGCTGCTGTTATTCCCAAAAAACAAGATACAATAATATTTCTGCGATTTGGATCTGAAACAGACTCTTGTCTTGATCTAGTATCAAGCATTATCCGACTCCACAATATAAATTAAAGGTCTATTAACTTCTTTTTATCATGAGAAGGGATAAATTCAAAAAAAGAATCTATAAAGTTTAAAAATTTAAATAATGGTAATGAAATTAATAAAGATATTATAAAACCTTTCCACGAGATAGAAAAAAGTCCAGCTAAAGTTAAGAAGTCTCTATTTTGAATTGTTAAATAAAACAGAAAAAACTTTAGAAAAAATAAGCTTAAAAAAATAAAAAATTGACCAAAGTAGCTATTAAACAAAAACAGCTTAGATAAAATATTCGATAATACTATAATAAGTAAGAAATACATTATATAAAATCCACCAGGTACAGATGAATTAGTTTGCAGCAAAATTGCTACAAATAAAATTTTTATCAATGCTAATGGCAGAAAATGTTGGATACTTATATAAATAACAGCTATTGTTACAAGATCTACATGAAACCAAAGTGATGAAGTTTTTGCAAGTAAACAGGATTGAAGATACACAAAAAAAATTAATAAAAATAAGGATAGAAAAAAATGAGATGTTTTGCTTCTTAAGTAACTTGCTTTAGCCACCAGACTTCTCCGCATTCGATTCTAATAATTTACGCATCCAATCTACACCACCAACCTTGCGAATCACATCAACTTCTCTATTAGGATTTAATAAGACAAGAGCTTCAGATAAATCTAAAAAATTTACAGCGGGTTTAACTTCAATAGTTTGAGTAACACCATCAGAATTTACACGGATATTTGTAACTTTTCCAACCAACAAACCACTTGGAAATGATCCTGTTAATCCACTTGTTACAATTTCATCACCAACTAAAATACTGCTTCCTCGTTCCAAATATTTAAATTGCATAGAATTATCTGTGCCACCCTGCAATACACCCCGTCTTCTGTTACGTGCAACTATGACATCTAAGTTGCTATTGGGGTCGACCAAAAGCAAAACATCGGAATGCTCAATTGCAACACGCATAACAACACCAACAACACCTTCTTCTGCAACGACTCCCATACCAGGTTGTATACCGTTTTTTGAACCTTGGTTAATTCTTACATTTTTATAGACAAAGGAAGGATCGGAACTTGTTACTTCACATGTTATAAATTTAACTGACATACGATCCGATAAATTTAACAATTTTCTTAGCCTATTATTTTCTAATATAATATCATCAAGAGTGCGAATTTTTACTTTTAATTCTGCATTTTCTCGGTGTAATTCATCTGCTTCTTTGCGTGCATTTTTTAAGTCAACATAAGAATTGTAAGTCGTATAAATGTAATGGCTCGTAGAAAGAAATATCATTTCAACTGGCTTACTAATTGAGTAAACAATTTTTTCTAATATACTTAATTCCTTTTTTGTAGGATGTGTCGTGGAAAAAAAGAACATAGTAAATATTAGTGTAATAACAGATACTAGCCAAAAGCCGTATCTTTTGAATTGAATCATTTTTAACCCATAAAAAAGATGTCTATAAAAAAAGCAAGTATACGCTATTGAGATTTAACATAAAAATAATAAGTTGTTCTGAGAAAAAAATAAAGATCTTTCCTTTTAAAGTTTGAAATTGTTCTCAAAAAGTGCGAGATAATGTTGACGGTTTTTTGCAGAGGAGATTACTGTGCGCTTAAACACTAAAATTTTTTCATCAGTCAGTACAAAATCTTTTGTACTCGGTTTTGTTATCATTACAGCAGTTGTCGCTTTTGTATTCACAGGCTTTGGTCGGCTGAACCCCACAGGATTATTTGGTTTAGATCCTAATACAGCGGCACAAGTCGGTTCAGAAAAAATAGAAATGCAACAATTTGCAGCAATTATTTCTAGCCAATTAGCACAAGACACTCCTCCAGAACAAAGAAAAATGATTGCCAGACAACTTATTCAACGTATGATTCAAGAAAAAGTCATAGCTGAAGAAGCAAAAAAAATAGGCTGGTCTGTTTCCGACGTTGAAATGGCAACTCTTATTAGAAGTATTCCGCAATTTCAAAATCCCAAAACACAACAGTTTGATATGCAAGCTTTCAAAAACTATATCGCCAGCCAACAAATGTCCGAACTGAGTTTTTATTCTTTTTTAAAACAACAACTTGAAATTCAAAAAATGAATAATTTATTGTATTTACCGACTCCAACCAGTACAGCCATTGCGGAAGTACAAAATAAAATAAATACAACTGAATTTAATATTCAATATGCGTTGGTTTCTTATCCAGATGCAGTGTTAAAACAAAAAGTATCTGAAGAAGCGACTAAATATGCCGCTGATAAAAATAATTTAAATAATTTAACTCAACTTTATAATAATTCTAAAAATCAATTCTCCCAAAAGGCACAAGTAAAAGCACTTACTATTCTTATTGCGTATAAAGGTGCACAACGTGCACAAGGAGAAGCCTTAAACAGATCACAAGAAGATGCAAAAAAATTAGTAAAAGAATTACACGAGAAATTGGCTAAAGGTGCCGATTTTGCGAAGCTAGCTAGCGAAAAAAATGATGACCTCAATGCGAAAAAGAATAATGGTAATATTGGCTTTATTGATGACACCAATATGGACAACAATTCAGTCAGCGCAACACTAGCTTTAACAACACAAAACGCCTTATCACCAGTCGTAGAAACTCCATTTGGTTATAGAATTTTTAAATATTTAGAAGGAAAACCTGCTATTACCAAAACATTTGATGATGTAAAACTGCAACTAGCAGAACAAATGATAGGTAGTGAAATTAAACAAAAACTTGAAACCAATTTATTAAAAGAAGTTAACGATAGTCTTTCAGCAAAAAATATAGCTAAATTAAACTCTATTTTAACTGAAAATAAAATAAATTGGCAATATATTTCAAAACCCTTTAAGGTATCTGATTCCTTTATTAATGAATTAGGGGCATCAGACAGTCTTGCACAAAATATTTTTGGGATTAAAAATCCTGGAGATCTTATTCCAAAAGTTCTCGATTTTGGTGCTAAAAAAGCTATTGTTAAATTAGTGACTAAATCGACTCCAACCAATGCGAAAGATCAGATTGAATCATTAAAAAAACAAATGACAGGAGCGAATAGCCAAGAATTCGCCACAAAAACCCAAAAATATATTCTAACTTCTTATGAAAAAAGTGATAAAATAAAAATTAATCCTGCCCTTCTAAATTAAAAATGAAGTGGCAGATAAACAACCGTTTTGCTGAAAGGTACACATTTTGCAAAGTGATGTTGATGTTTTTATTGTGCAAAAACAAACAACCTTAGAGAGATATACTAAAGGTAAAATAAATATTGATTTTTTTGATTATTTAGAAAGAGATAAACAGACACCCATTCCATTGCAAGAAGCGCATAACGAACATCTGAGAAGTAAAGAGATATTAATAAATGCTCTAAATAAGCATTCATTATCTTATAAAATATTTAATTTGGATGAATTAGCGATTAATAATATTTGTTACTACGATGACAAATGCCCTAAATCAGGTTTGAGACCAAAATTAAAATTAGTCATTTCTTTAGGTGGTGATGGTACTTTACTTCATGCAAGTCATCATGTCGGCGGTGATGTTTTACTTTTAGGAATAAACTCATGTCCTGCACATTCTGTGGGGCATATGTGCCCTATCACACCTAAGTTTATAGAAAAAACCATTGACTGTTTTGTGGAAAAGCAATTTTCTATTAAAGAAGTCAGACGGATAAAATTAGAAACAGCCCAACAGCAATTGCTACCATTAGCATTAAATGATGTGTTACTCTGCAATTTACACCCTGCAGCAACTAGTCGTTATCAGCTATCAATTTATTCCGCTGCATTTGAACATGAAATGCAATCAGAAAAACAGCTTTCCAGTGGTTTATGGGTATCAACAGCAGCAGGGAGTACTGCTGCTATTTCATCTTATGGCTTTGATAAATTGGATATCTTATCTTCCCAAATCTTAGTTGCCGTTCGTGAACCTTATACCCCACGCAATGAATCTCTAAATCTGGAACAATTTGCTATTGACGGAAATGAAAAATCATTGTTGTTTTTTTCTCGCATGCGCCAAGGTCTCGTCTGCGTCGATGGACCTGACTCCTGCGCGCATTTAGGATTTGGTGATACTGTAAAAATGAGCTTGCCAAAGGAATGCTCAATAAAACTCGTTCTTGATTTTTTTGGCAAAGTTCCAACATTTCCATTTGAAAATGGAAAATGACATATATTTAAAAAATGAATAGGAGAGTTTTTCAATGAAACACCACAATTATGGAAATGAATTTTACATCACTACCAAACAAAAAGAACTTGTGGCTTGGGCAAGAAAAAACTCTTTGTGGCCCTATCCTTTTGGTACTGCTTGTTGTGGCATTGAATTGATGTCAGTTATGGGTCCCAAGTACGACTTAGCTCGTTTTGGTGCTGAGGTCGTGCGCTTCTCTCCCAAACAAGCGGACTTATTGATTGTAGCTGGAACAATTACTGAAAAAATGGGGCCTGTCATCAAAAGAATTTACGATCAAATGCCTGAACCTAAATGGGTTCTCTCAATGGGGGCTTGTGCTTCTTCTGGTGGTTTTTACCGCGCGTACCATGTTATGCAAGGCATAGATAAAATCATTCCTGTTGATGTTTATATTCCTGGCTGCCCTCCCACTCCTGAAGCTGTTTTAGATGGTTTTATGCAGCTGCAAGAAAAGATTAAAAAAGAAGCATTAGAAACCACTCCAGAAGAAAGAGACAATAAGTAAATATGAAGGACGAAAAGCTCCGCATCGTCATTATTGAAGATGATAGAGATTTAAATAATTTATTAAAATATATGCTTGAAGCTTCTAGAGATTATGAGGTCAAATCTCATTTTGATGGGAATGGAGCTGAAGAACTGATCTCTCAATTTATGCCCGATTTGGTGTTACTAGATGTCATGTTACCTAATAGATATGGAACTGAAATTCTGAAAAATGTCAGAGACAATCCATTAACATCTGGAATTCTTGTCATTTTACTTACTGCCCGATCTCAAGAAAAAGATAAAGTCGAAGGATTTGAAGCAGGAGCCGACGATTATATTACAAAACCTTTTTCTCCCCGTGAGTTAATGTTAAGAGTAAATGCCTTGCTGCGACGTTCCCACGCTTTAAAATTTCAAAACTCTTTAAATCCAACCATAAAAGAAGATGACAAAAACCCTACATCCCAAGAACTATCAGAGCAAAATACAACTAAAATAATAACGGTTGGTTCCATTAAAATTTTCCCCGATGAATTTAAGGTTACTGTAAATAATGAAGTTGTTTCTTTAACAGCAACGGAATATCAGCTTTTAGTCTTTTTATCTGAACGAGTTGGTAAACTCCAAAGCCGAGAAGCACTTTTACAAAAAGTATGGGGTTATGAAGGGCAAGTAAACACACGGACAGTTGATACTCATATAAAAAGATTAAGACAAAAATTGGGATCAGCTGGTTCTATGATAGAAACTATTCATGGCTTTGGCTATCAATTAATTGATAACCAATAATA
>CAYSZE010000353.1:0-4562 GCA_964435255.1 uncultured Oligoflexia bacterium | reverse complement strand
GATCCATAGGATTGTGCCCAGCAGCAACAAGTTTTACACCTTCACGGTAAATAGCTTGAGCTAAAACCGTAGCTGTTGTCGTACCATCACCAGCTACATCAGAAGTTTTTGAGGCAACTTCTTTCACCATTTGCGCGCCCATGTTTTCAAATTTATCTTCTAATTCAATTTCTTTCGCAACAGTCACACCGTCTTTTGTCACATTAGGAGAACCAAAGGACTTATCTATTGCTACATTACGACCTCTTGGACCCATTGTAACTTTTACAGCATCGGCAAGGGTATTCACACCTACAAGAATTTTTTTACGTGCATCTTCACCAAAATTAATCATTTTTACTGACATATAAAACTCCTAATATTCACATAAATTTTATTATTTAACTAAAAATTAACCAATGACGCCTAAGACATCATCTTCACGTAAAATAAGGTGTTCTTCACCGTCAACTTTAATTTCTGTGCCGCTGTATTTACTAAATAAAACGCGGTCACCTACTTTAATGTCTATTTGCCGAACTTGACCGTCAGCTAAAACTTTTCCGTTGCCAACAGCGACAACAGTTGCTTCCACCGGCTTTTCTTTTGCATTGTCTGGAATGAGAATGCCGCCAGCAGTTTTTGTCTCTTCCGCAACACGCTTAACCAAGATACGATCTGAAAGTGGACGAATCTTCATATTGAACCTCCAAAAAGAAGAGTGGATGAAAACCACATAAATAAAAAATTTAATATATTCGAAGGATGGAATCCCCCAAAAACCTTACCTGGAAAGTAAACAGCGGAAAGAAGGTGTCAAGATACTTTTTTTAATGATGAATAGAAATAAAAAACCTATTTATGGCTCAACCCAATAGTTTCAATTGACAGATCATTCAGCGACTCTTTACTAACTGAATAAACCACGCCTTTTTCACCCGTAATAAAAGAAACGGGTAAGTTTTTTTTCTTCCAATAGGCAGCAATCATTTTGCCATTTGCAACTGCTGTTTTAAATTGGTTTAAAGTATTGTCATTGAGATCAATAGAATGGCCTAAATACGTTATTTTTTCATCTTCACTCAATAGATAAAGCTTAGCCTCATTCATTAAAAGTATTTTAGCCACAATTTGATGATCGGAACCTTGTTCATTAAAAAATAGCAATAACGGCTCAAAACTTACCTTTTGATTCTTTAAAAATCTATTTAATTTATCAAAATGTTTTGGTATTTCTTCTCTTGGTAATCTATAATCAGCAGATTCTAACTTATTAGAACGATTATTTATCAAGATAAAATTGGAATTTTCAGCCGCTGAAGCAAATGAAATTTTTAAAAAACACAAGAAAAAAAACAAATGGCAATAAGTATTATTCATGAATTATTTCACCAGAAATATTTAACAACGTGCCAAGCACGCTTCTCATTACCTCAATTTTACTGCTAACGCAATAAGCTAAAAATTAGACATTATTCATCAGCTTGGCGGACTTCTAAACCACAAGAACGCATAAAATTCATAACAAAATCATAATCTTCATTTTTGTAAGCTGTTTGAAAGACAACATTTTTTATGCCCGCCGTAATAATTGCTTTTGCACAATCTCTACAAGGACTAAATGTGCAATATAATGAAGAATTTCTAAGATCCTGCCGCGAAGCGGCAATTGCATTTATTTCAGCATGCACAATAAAAGGGTATTTATCTGGTCTTAAGTTAGGCAATTGCCGATCGTCACACCCTGGCGGAAATCCATTATAACCAGTGGCTAATATTCTTTTATTTTCATCAACAATAACAACACCGACTTGCGTTTCCCCGTCATGACTGCGTTTAGCTACCGCCTCAGCTATTCCAATGAAATAGTGATCCCAGGAAGGGCGAACGACTTCCTTTTTATTTGAGTAATTAATTTTTATAATGGGGTAATGCTTTTTTTCTTCTTTTACTAAGTAAATTTCTTCGCTCATAAAATGATATTTTCCTTATATTCTCCAAAAACCACACGCAATACATTACAAATTTCTCCAATACTTGCATAGGTTTTTACAGCAGAAATAATGTATGGCATTAAATTTTCATTTCCTTGTGCGGCTTTTTTTAAATTTTCGAGTGCTGTTTTAACTGCTTCTGCATTTCTTTCAGCTTTTATTTTTCTTAGTCTTTTGACTTGCTCTTGTTCAACTTTATCGGCAATTTTTAACAAATTTTCTGCAGGCTTTTCATCAAGATTAAATTTATTTAAACCAACTATAACTCTATTCTGATTTTCTATATCTTGTTGGTATTTATAAGCTGATTTTTGAATACAAGCTTGAACATAACCTTGCTCTATCGCTTGAACCATACCACCCATTTCATCTATTTTGTGAATTATATCGAGAGCTTCATTTTCTACTCGTTCAGTAATAGCTTCAACATAATAGCTGCCAGCCAAAGGATCTACAGTTTCAGCAACACCAGTCTCATAAGCAATGACTTGTTGCGTTCTTAAAGCAAGACGAGCGGAATCTTCCGTAGGTAAAGCAAGAGCTTCATCTTTAGAATTGGTATGTAAACTTTGAGTTCCCCCCAAAACAGCTGCCAGTGCCTGAATCGTTACACGCACAACATTGTTATCAGGCTGTTGTGCCGTTAAAGTAGAGCCTGCTGTTTGTGTATGAAACCTTAACATCCAACTTTTAGGATTCTTGGCACCAAACCTTTCACGCATGATTTTTGCCCAAATACGCCGTGCTGCTCGAAATTTCCCTACTTCTTCAAAAAGATCCGTAAAACTATTGAAAAAAAAGGATAATCTTGGTGCAAATTCATCAATATCTAAACCCGATTTCATAGCAGCTTCTACGTAAGCCACTCCATCTGCAATTGTAAATCCAACTTCTTCCGATGCTGTACTACCTGCTTCGCGAATATGATATCCACTTATTGAAATCGTATTCCATAAAGGAACATGATCTTTGCAAAATGAAAATATATCAGTAATGATACGCATAGATTGCTTAGGAGGAAATATATATGTCCCCCTTGCAATATATTCTTTTAAAATATCGTTCTGAATTGTCCCACGCAGTTTCTCACTGCTAACTCCCTGTTTTTCAGCCACCACAATATATAATGCTAATAGCACTGCTGCTGAAGCATTTATTGTCATAGAAGTTGATATTTTATCTAAAGGAATATCTGCTAATAAAGTTTCCGTATCTGCAAGAGTGTCAATAGCAACACCCACTTTTCCAACTTCACCAGTGGCTTCCAAACTATCTGAGTCATAACCAATTTGTGTGGGCAAATCGAATGCAACACTTAACCCTGTTTGTCCTTGTGCAAGCAAATATTTGTAACGTTTGTTACTTTCTTCTGCTGTAGCAAATCCTGCATATTGCCGCATAGTCCATAAATTGCTGCGATACATTTTTGCATGAACGCCTCTGGTAAAAGGATATTCTCCAGGTAAACCTATTTTTTCCTTATATTGTTTATCAGTATTAAAATTTTCAGGTAAATAAATTTCATCAATTTTGGCACTTGAAGCTGTAATAAATTCTGTTTTTCTTAATCCAGATTTTTGCTCCTTAGACATTTTTTACCTCACATTAAAATTCACGTCTTGGTTTTATTTTTTGGTAGTCTTCCAGGAAATCCATCCCAAAAGTCATCGCTAAAAATAGAATTTAATAACTCTTCAACTGTCGGAAAATATTTTTTATCTGTAGGATTAGTTAATGACAAATATTTATCTTTACCCCAAATGAGTTTCGCATTGTTTGTGTCAATAAGTAAAACAGAAACACCACCATTTAATGTGTAAATATCGTTGGTGACGGTTGAATGTAAATTTTTTATAACAGCCAATAGCGCTGTATCAGCATTTAACACTTTTAAAGCCAACTGATTTAAATCTGAAATCCAGATACTATCAGGAGCAACACAAAAACTATAAAATTCAACAAAGTTTTTCCGACCTAAACAAGATGAAGAAATAATTGATCTTATTACAGGATCTCGTGAACTAAAGCGTTTTGATATATTATTTAAATTAGTATTTAAATTTTTCCATATATCTGGCTTTGCCTTCACTAATATATTATTTACTGCCGAAAAAGAATAACCATTAATATTAGGTTGCCCTTTAAACGACTCCATAATTTTATTTTCTAATTTTGAAATAAATTGATGCGTATGGATAATAGCAGGATCAACAGTAGCAGAAACGGAAGGATCAGGAATAGTAAAGACAGGCACGGCAATGATAGAAGCTGGATTAATAGCTTCGTAACCCTCTTGAATGCCATCATTAAGAACTTTTACAGATTGACAACTATACAAAAAAGTTACTAAATAAAGCATAGCAAATAATCGAACACAATTATTTATAAAAAACATCTTCATTCCTTCTAATCTCAAAAATCTCTACTTATTACTTAATATTAATTCATTTATTTGTCTAACAGTCCGAAGTATCAATTGATTTTCAGAATTTGACAATTTAACTAAAATAGATTCTAAGTCTGGACTTAATGATGCATATAAGTGATATAATGCATTTCTGACTAGACCTGCATATTTCGCTCTTGTCG
>CAYSZE010000352.1:0-4603 GCA_964435255.1 uncultured Oligoflexia bacterium | reverse complement strand
TCCTTTTTTCTTGCTGCTCTTTACTAATTAAAGAATTTTCATAGTGAGATGCCAGATCAAATAAATCGAAGGAGGAACCAAAATCTTCTGTTCCATCATTCAAATACATTATTTTAAACCCATCTGTTAATGTTCTTTCTTCTGCTTTAATTTCTGTTACTTTTTTATCTAACTTTATTAAAGAGATATCTACAGTACTGCCACGTGAGTGACCAGATTTTTCGGCGACATAACCCAATTCAAAAACTTTACTTTTATCTACCCTAGGATAAAACCATGTTTTTTTTGCTTGATCTTTTATATCTTTGCTCCAAGTCATAAAAAAATTAACCGCAGTTTGTGGTCTATATGCATCATACACAACAATAGAATAATTGTCTTTATTAAATTTTTTCTGTGCACATTTTAAGGCTTCAGCACTTTCTTTTGTCATGATTAATTTGGATTCAAGATAACCAGGAACTTTTTTATTAGTGAAATTATTGGTAGAAAAATAGCGCATTTCAACGTGAATTGAAGGCTCAATATCTTTTAAATAAACGAAACCTTTTTCCAAAGAAAAAGCTTGAGAAGTTGATAAAAATATCTTTAATACAATAAAAGAAAGAATTTTATTTTTCATTTTGACTCCTTAGCATAAAAAATACTTAAGAAATTATAATAAGAATATAAAATTTACTGCTTATTTTTAATAAATCAAATTTAGCAATAGCTATTTTTTTATTGACAACTTAAGCTACTAGAATCACCGATTAAATTTAATTTCATAACTCCAGCAATAACTACATTAGCAGGACAATTTAACAATTGAGGGATTAAAAATCCAAAGTCTTTTTCAACTTGCCCACTCATTTTTAAGTTAATATCTAAATCTAAATGCCATGGCAATTTTGGATCTGATGGAGTTTCTATAAATCCACCCAATTCAAATTTAATATCTTCAGATTCTAGTTTAGAATTGGGATGAATTTGAATTTTTTTTCCATTCCAATCAAAATCTACATTAGCAACGGAAAAATTTTGTACAGGTATATTTAAAGCATCATTCGCAGTATTTAAAAATGTTTCTTTTAAATTTAATTTAACAACTGCACTCCCTTTTTCTTCGTAAGTAATTGTACCAAATAACTTTCCACCAATTTTTGTTTTAGAAATGATTGGAGTTATTAAAGCAAGCTCTGGCTTATCACTTAATCGTAAAATATTAAGTAATTGAGAAAATATAGAATCGAGTTTAAAGTTAGTTGATTTTAAGTCTATATATTTTAAATTAAATTCACCTGCTAATACAGAGAATAAAGGAAAGACAATTTTTGCGTTTATAGTCCCGTCTCTTTGAACGATATCTGCATTGATCGTTAAATTTCCAATTAAAAGAGGTAAAATTGATAACCGTGCAGAAATATTACGAATAACTAATTCATCATTATGATCTAATTTATTTTCAAATTCAAGCCCACGTATTTCAACTCCAGTTACCCAATAAGGACGTAAAGAAAGCATTGAAAAATTCAACGGAATTTTTTGCACATTAAGAAGATTCTGAACTTGAATAACAATATTTTCTTTAACTAAACTATATGGAAAAGTTTGATATAAAATCACTAAAAAAGAAATTATTCCAAATAAAATATATCCTATTATTTTTTTTTTATTCATACAATTTCAAACACCTTAATAAATTATTTAAGTTCTTTTTCATTTGGTATCAAAGCTTCTACAGTTAACAAAACTTCAAAATATAACTTTGCATCAGTTAATGATATAAGACGAAATTTAGTCACTTTCAATTTATTCGGAAGTTGTTCTAAATTATTTATAAACTCCATCATTTTCTTTAGACTTATATTTGATAATTTAAAATCAACGGTTGCCTTTTGAAAGCCTTCAGCTAGTGGACTTTGGTTTGGAAATTTAGTTAGAGTTGGTTTTGCAGGAAAACCTGAAACTTGAACCCCTAAATCTTTTGCTTTTTGATCAATAATAGAAACTAGATTTAAACTCGAATTAGATGAATTTATGCTATTAGTAATTTCTTCAAATTTTGTTTGTACAGATACGTAAGCTGGTTTAATTTCTTTCAAAGCATTGGAATTTGTATATGCACTTGATAGCTTATTTTGCAGAGTATAAAGTCCTAAAAAATAAAGAGCAATTATCCCAAATAGGGACAAAACTCCTAAAATTAAAGATGAAACAATTATAAAAGATCTTCTTTCATGATTTAGTCTATAGAACTGTTCAATAAGGTAATCGAGTCTACTATTATTTTCTCCAAAAAGAACAGTTTTAACTGTTTGCGAAATTTGATTGATTGTTTCTGCATACTTATTACTAGCCATTTAGCCTTCTCCAATATTTACAGCAGCTGAGATAGAAAAGTGAATAATTTTTTTATCTGTACCAATTTTATTGGACTGAGACTTTTTCACTACTTGAGAAAGTTCTTTCATTTTAGTTAGCTTATCAATTATTTTATTTACATTTTCTGGGCTGTTTGTTTCCGCTTCAATATAAAATTGTCCATCTTGCACACGAAATTCAGAGACTTCAAAATACAATTCTTTTGGAATGGCACGCGAAACCTGACTCATTAAATTTAAAGGCAATGATGGATTTGCTGTTGCATAGTGTTCCACTAAGCGTTCTTTATCTTTCATGTTTTGTTTTAAAAAAGTTATAGCTTCATTGCCATAGCTCTTAAAATCCCAATCCTTTTTACTTGAAATTGCTCGAAGAGAATAAGGTTCTCCATTTGCCATTGCAATAACATCTTTGCGAAATTGTACTTTTAAACTATCAATTTCCTGATTATATAAAACAGAACGTATAAAGTAACTTATAAATAAACAGAATAACACTATCGCTGTAGAACTAGCATATAAAAATATTTGTCGAATTAGTTTATCGTAATTGCTTATTTGTGCAAATTCACCTTTTCTCAAATTTACTTTTGAAGCAATACCGATGACTGGCAAACCACGCATTGAAATTGCCAAAGCCTGCGAAAAAGTTGCAAGACTTTCAGCACCCGCATAGTCAGAATGTTCATCATCTTCAAACATAAAGTTTTCTTTTCTAATTTTTACATTAGATACAGGTACTTTTAGCATAACATCAAAATAATCTCTAATTCCTTTTATTTTACTTGAACCACCCGTAATATATATAGTATTAATTTGAATATTTTCTTTAACTTGAAAGGACTGTATTGTTCTTAATATTTCAATGCCAAGTTCAGTTATGGCATCGGCCAAAATGAGTGCCACAATATTTCTTTTACTTGCAGGATCTTCAGAAGGATTTGTTTCCATAGAGCTTACATAATGCTTTAATATTTCAGCTTCTTCATATTCAATATCCAAACGTTGACGTAACACTTGATTAAAATATTCGCCAGCAATACTGATAATGCGCGTATAAAGTACTTTTTTATCTGCGAGAAAAGTTAAAGTTGTTTTACTATGACCAATATTTATAATGACATTTGACGAAATACTTGTCTGCTGTGTTTTTGTCGTATCTTCAATTTGTTCTGGTAAATCAGAATCTTTATCTAAAAAGCTGAGCATATTTAGATACGTTAAGTTATCAACATCAAGAACTTTTACCCGTAAATGTTCTTTTTCTATGATTTCAAGAATATCGCGAATAACGTCTTTTTTAGCTAAGACAGCTAATACGGAAGATCTATTTTTAGTGTAGTCGATTATCTGATAGTCAAGAATAGTATCTTCAATAGCAAAGGGGCTACTGCTTTCCAGTTCATTTTCTAGAAAACCAACTATGTCCCTTTTACGAATATTTTGAAAATCAACTTTACGAATAGAGACATTTTTGGCATCGATTGCCGCAAATACCAAGTCAAATTCTATATTATATTCTTTAATTAGAGCGTCTATGGCTCGTGTTTGTGCTTCTTTTAAACTGACGCCTTCCTTATACTCTATTTTTTTTTCAATTAGCTGATGAACTAGGTAGTTTTTATAATCATTAATTATTTTATAATCATTCCAAATGATTACAGCCTTAATAGAGTATGTGCCAATATCGAGGCCAAGAATCTTCTGCATTTGTCAGTCTTCTCCATAATACACAGTATTTTCAGTGCTTTATAAACTTCTACCAAAATAAATCAGTCAAAGAATCCATCATTTATAAAATAATCTTTAGCTCTCCTTAAGAAAGTCCGATTTCATATAGAGTCAAACCTTTGTTGGAGAAATTATGCAGGTTAGGACAAAAAGCTCTCAAGACAAAAGCCTAAAAACTAGACAAAAAAATGTCTCCCGCATGATTTTTGCTTCTAAATTACGCCGTAGATCATCCTCTAATTATAATGCTGTTGAAGCCTTAAAAATAGTCAACAAATACATATTTGTTCAAGATTTTGAAAAGGCTGAAACTCTGCTAAAAAAACTTTCATTCACTTTCCCAAACGACTATGAAATTCTTTTTAGAAGAGTAGAAGTATCTTCTAAAAGAGATACTCTATTAGAACTCTTACACGACCTAAAAAAATTGAGCAAAGATCACCCCAATTCATTGGCGATTCAATTTGCTATACTATTAGGAAGTATACGGATTTCTTCAAAAAATGATA
>CAYSZE010000351.1:0-2760 GCA_964435255.1 uncultured Oligoflexia bacterium | reverse complement strand
AGATCATAAAATTGACGAGGAGACTGCGATTATGAAATAGAATCTTTGAGCAGAATCATAGCCTCTACGGGCGCCGCTTTCAATCGGAAACTCGTGCCGAATTCGATTGGAATTCACCACCGCTTTCAGCGGAATATGCATAGGGCTTTAAAATTTGAAAATATAACTTATTCTTTAAAAGAAGATGACAATAAAAAGTGGATTTTTCTTGCTAACAATGCGAATCAAGATACTTCTTGGTGGAATGAGAAAAATGATTATATTAAAAGTTTTTGTTCAAAAGTTTTAATTGATTATAATGATGATTTAATTAAAAATAGTTTGTACCATTCTGCATTTATAGGAGGGCGTTTCAATCCTCCTAAAAGTTGTACAGCTCTTTATCTTAGTGAGCACGAATATACAGCTTGTTTAGAAGTATCCTATCATATTTTAAATAATAATTTGCATATTATTAGACATTTTAAAAAGCTAAATGAATGGTCAAAAACTGTTTACAAGAAAAGCTTACCAAGTGAATTAAATTTCAAAATCTTTTTATTTGAAGTTGAAGTTGATGTTGATGTCAATAAAATCTTTGATTTTAATAAAACTGAAAAATTAAAAGATATTCTTAAAAAAATCGGTTACGATAGGTATGTAAAAACTTTGAATGTAAATGATATTCATGAATTTGTTTCAGGAAATGATTATCATATTTGCCGTCAAATTTCTTCATCAATTCTTTCAAAAGATTTTATAGGAATAAAATACAAGTCTGCCAGACTAGACGGTTCAAATAATTTTGTTTTTCTAAATCAAGGGTATATTTTTAAAGTAACTAAAAAATATGCTCTACTAGATATAATTATAAATCCATCAACGTCTTTAAAACCGCACGAATTTATAATACACCAAGATGGAAAAGAAATTAAAAAATATCAACTTCCTCAGATTATGAACCCAGTTATAAGAAAAAATGCTACAAAGTACTTTTATCCCGAGCAAGGAAATTCTGATGACTATACAAAAATAGTGCTTCAAAAATTTACTAATTAATTCATAGTTATTTTTATGTATCAAATTTATACTACTAAATCGATAAGATAAAGTATTTATTTTAAGATAATTAATTAACTAAATTCATTTCTTTTAAATTGATGGTTTCAATTTTTTTTAAACTACATTACTCATTAATTTCTGTACATTTTTTTATTAATTTAAATCCCTCACCCCAAAATACCTTCAATACTTGCAGTAACACTGGTAACAGGAAGTTGTGTTGCATCACAATATGCTGTTGTCATATCAGAAGTTTTATGCCGAGCTATTTTCTGCACTACTTGCCAAGAATGGCCTGAACTCGCTAAGAAAGTAATTGTGGTGTTTCTAAGCCCGTGAGCAGTGACGTGTTTAATATTTGCTTTTCTAGCTAAGGAAGAAATAAGAGCAGAAAAGTCTTTAGGACTTTGAGCAACAAAAGGAAACAGAAAGTCTAAGTCAGAAGTAGGATAGCCATAATCAAAAGCTATTTTTTTCCATTGTTCTAATTTTTGGGCAATGGAATACGTAATTTCTACTTGCCCATTAGAACCACACTTAGCAGAGCGTTGAATACTTTTCGTGCGGTGGTCCATGGTTTTATTAATAGTAATGAATAAAGAAACATTTCCAAGGTTATCTGTTTTTAAGTAATTGAGATCACCCCATGTAAGAGCTGCGGCTTCGCCAATTCTAAGTCCTGTGTAAATTAAAAATTCTATAATCAGTTCTGTTTGTAATCCTCGTTTGTAAGCTTGGGCTATGAGTAATTTAGCTTCTTCTTTGGTAAGAGCTTTTTTCTTTATTGTATTTGCTTGATTATTTTCTAACCGATTTTTCTTATAAAAAATACTTAGGTTATTTTTTACTTTAGAACGTTTCAAAGGATTGTCTTCTAAGTAACTTTTAAAACAACACCAATCTAAAAATGAACTGAAACAACCAACAATGTTTTTAATGGACTTTAGAGAGCGTTTTTTGCCTTGGTTGGTAGTAGAGCTAGCTAAATTTAAAACGAACGCTAAAATGGCTTGTTCTGTTATTTCTTCAGGTTTCAAATGTCCAAAGGCTTTATCCAAGTATAATCTTACATTTTGTTCATAGATAAAAAGTGTTTGAGGAGAATATGCACCAAATGGATTTTCAAGCCACTGTGGAAATAATGTTTCACAGGTTGGAACCAAATTAACAGAAGGTTTTAGCATGTGCTCTCGCCAATGTATGGCATCCTCTTGTTTAATAAAAGTCTTTGAATAGCGCTCCCCCTGAACAGAAAACTTTGTTTCTCAATTTTTTGTATGAATGCAAACGTTACATTTATAGATAAATGAAAGCCTGTATTTTTTTTAGTTCTGTTGTATTTAATATTTTGATAATATTTTAAAAAAAATGGATAAAAATTATCAAATAATTGAGGAGTTTAATAAATCTAAATAAATATAAATGAGTGTTTTAATGGGAAATATTAATTATATAAGAATTTTATAAAAAAGAGGGCCTACAAAATAGTAAATCCAATTAAATAGCGTGAGAGAATATAAAGATAAAAAACCTATATAATATATTGGTGTTTCTAAAAAATCACTGCACCAAGATTTCTTACGATTATTAGCAATACGTTTTTTCTTATATATTATTAAAAATATTATAATTGAAGATATAGATGTCCAAATTATTGCTTTCCAGTTTTCGAGCCCAACCGCTGAAATGGTAAAAGCAAATGAGGTTCCTCCTACTGTT
>CAYSZE010000350.1:0-9472 GCA_964435255.1 uncultured Oligoflexia bacterium | reverse complement strand
ACGTCTTTGGTGATCCATTTCCAAGACATTGTTTTTGTATCAAAAAGACCAATGTTTTTATGAACTTTATGAGATGAAATATATTCATTTTCATCTTCAAAGACGACAGAAAACGCAAGTACATTATTATTACCATATTTTTTTGTAATATTGTGGACAAATTTTTCTATCACTGAATAATTTTTATTGTTTTTTATGTCTTCCGAATTATCCATCATAGAAACTAAAATATTTAAACTTGGCCATGCTCCTGGTATTTCATTAAGTACTTGGCGAGGTACTGGAATGGGTTTTATGTTAGCAAGATTGGAACTCCAACTTGCTAAAAGCTTGGCATCAATAATTGTACCTTTAAAATTTTTGTTTTCTGCAATAAAATTAGAGCTTGAAAGATACATAGTTGGAAATATAATAACTTTATCACTTTTGATAGCAATATCTTTACGCAAGTAGATACTTGTGCTTAATTCTTTTTTACTTGAGCTTGTGCAGGATGTTGTTGAAATTATAGATAATCCAGCGATAGAAAGACAAGTTATTATTTTTTTTATCATATTTTCTCCTTAATAATTAAAAAAAAAGTAATAACTAGTAAATGATTAAAAGAAGTTATTCAAGTGGCTAAAAATTTATAATTTACTAATAATTTATCTATTAATTTTGTTGAACACTGTAATTTATTAAATTAAGATTTGTGAAGAAAACTATTGAGTATAAAATTTTTATTTTTTATTGAGTGTCAAAATTATGATGTTATTTTTATTATAATATAACTTAAATTAATATTGTTGATAAAATTTCTCATTTTAAGAGGTAATTATGAAAAGAGGTTTATTAATATTAATGATTTTATTTATTGTTTTAATTAACGATAAAAGTTTTTCTGTTACACTTATTAAAGTTGGAGGATATACTTTTCCTCCTTACATAAATTCACATAATGTAAATGAGAAACAATATGGTCTCACTTTTGAATTAATAAAAGAATTAAATAATATTCAAAAATAATTTAAATTTGAATTTGTTCCAATCTCATCAAGCAGAAGATATATAGATTATAAAAAGAATAGCTTCGATTTTATTTTTTTTGAAGATATTTCATGGGGATGGAAAGACTATGATGTTGTTGCTTCGCGTTTAATAGTTAAAGATGAAGAAGTTTACATAACAAAAAATAAAGATGGCAGAGATGAATCTTATTTTGAGGACAAAAAAAGTAAGAAATTTGTTGGTATAAAAGGCTATCATTATGCATTTGCAAATTTTAATAGTGATGTTGATTTTTTAAAAAAAACATATGGTGCTGAACTTACATCAGATCACGAAGGTAGTATAAAAATGATCCTTATGGATAGAGGTGATATTGGAATCGTTACTCACTCTTTTTTAGATAATTATTTGAATTTGCATCCTGAAGTTAAAGATAAAATTATCATATCAAAAAAACCAGATCAAATTTATAATTTAGCTATTATTGCAAGAAAAAATGTGAATCCAAATATAGATTTAATTAATAAATATTTATTAGAACTAAAAAAGAAAGGCATACTTAAAAATATGTTTAAAGAGTATAATTTAAAAGAACTTTAATTTAAAACTATGATACTTTTTTGTTTTCAATTTCTATGTCGCTTGGGTCTAAAGTAATTTCTCCTATTTTTGCTTCGACAAATATTCTGAATAATTCAATATCTAGTTTTCCTGCTTTCGACTCATTTTCTAAAATATTCAGAGCTCGTTCATAAGGAACAGCTTTTTTATAAGGTCTATCACGAGCAACAAGAGCATCATAAATGTCTGTTATAGCCATCATTTTAGCCTGAATAGGAATGTTTTTTCCTTTTAAGTTTCTTGGATAGCCAGAACCATCTAACCGCTCATGATGACCATAAACAATTTCAGGAATATCTCTTAAATCATTTGACCATGGAATTTGCACTAAAAAGTTATATGAATGAGTGACATGACTTTCTATTTCTAGTCTTTCAGAATGGCTTAATGATCCTCGTTTAATACTAAGAAATTCAATTTCTTTTTCAGTTAATAATGGAAAGGAGTTTTCACCAATTATAATTTTAGTGGCAGATATTTCTGCAATTTTATCAAAAAATTCTTGCGAAAGAAGGGCTGGTTCATTAACTTCTAAAATAAGGTCATAAAATTTTTTTAACTTAGTAGTTGTTTTATTAACTTCATTTTTAATTCTTTCCAATTCAAGTTTATTAGGAATTTCTTTTTTTAGTAAAAGATTTTGAATATAATTTTCAAGAATGCTAATATATAGTTTATCTTGTAAAGTAATAAACCTCGTTTCAATTTTTTCAAGTTCATGAGGGAATAATTTTTTTTCTTTATTTAAAATATGCTCACGCACTCCAATTTTACCAAAATCATGCAATAATGAAGCATACTTTATTTCTTCAATTTGAATTTTTGAAAATTCAAGGCCAGCATAAATACCAGTATCATTTTTATTAACTGCTTCGGCAAGGGCTACTGTTAAGGTTGCAACTCTTTCACTATGTCCTTTTGTAGTTGGATCTCTTGACTCAATTGCAGTAATACTTGCAGCAGTAAATGACTCAAATACCTTTTTCAAGTCAGAAATTAATTTGGAGTGATCTAATGCAATACCAGCTTGATTCGTAAACGATTCTAATAAATTCAAGTCATGTGAAGAAAACTTAGTAACATAATTATCTATATCATTCTGTTTTGTTAAAATATGGTCTTCAGAAACTCTTTTATTAATTAAAAGAATAAACCCTTCCATCTCTCCTGATGGAAGTAATATGGGAAAAGCACAATACGATTTAATTTTATAAGTTTTGTTGTCAAAGTCGACTTCATTTAGTGGTGTTACTTTTTTTAAAGCAACAATTTTTTCTTTTGCAGATAATTTTGACTTGTCTTCATACCATGATATGCCCGTTCTATTTTCGACTAATGTTTTTGCCACTTTTGAATGATTGGGATCTAAAAAATTTCTTTTTAGGAAAATTTTTTGGCTATTTAATATTTTTCCACGTTGAAAGAATTTTAAAGGACGGTTTAAATTTTGTGGCTTGATAGTTTCTTTGTTTTCTTCTTTTTCATAAAAACTATCTTCTTTAATAAGGATAAAGCCAGCATCTGCCATGGTTATTTCCATGCTTTTCTTTAAAACTAAATCGATAAAATCTTTTGCTAAAAATGATTTATTAGTCATGGCTTTGCTTAAATCTTTTATAGCTTTACTTTCAATGTCTCTTAAAAATGAGAAAGTTTCTAGATATTCATAGCTACTTTTTAAAAATAAAAGTTGGATAGCATTTCGAATTTCTTGAAAAAATCGACCTCTGGCTAATGGTGATTTTAAGAAACCAATAATATTTGAATTCTTAGAAAATTTTTCTATTTTTTTTCTTAATAGTATAGTGGAAATTTCCTGTGGGTCCTCAACTAATAAAAATCCTGAGTGTTTTGAATTATTTCCTGTGTTTAGAAATTTTTGAATGTGTTCAAAGTATTTATTGTATTGCTGCGGTTTTAAAATGAATAGTTTTAATTTATCATGTTCTATAATGTTATGTTTTAGTTCCAACTCAAGATCATTTTCTATAATATTTAATTTAACATCTGTAATATCTGAAATAGATAAATGGAAATGAAATGGTTTAAATATTAAAACAATATCAATGTTGTGAAACGGAGAAATTGTCACTAAACCTTTACTCCAACATAAGTCAGTATTAACAGTCATGCATTTATCGGAAATATTGGTTTGTGAAGACGGGTAAATTTTATCTATCTAAATATAATATGTTTGTACAAGGAAAAAATTAATTATCAAACTTAGCTAAATTATGGAAAGAAGTAAAACTACTTTGAAATGCTAATTTCACGGTGTCAATTGATCCGTGTCTGTTTTTGCCAATGATGACTTCAGCTATCCCTTTGTCAGGAGAATCTTTATTATAAACTTCATCTCGATAAACAAACATAATTTGGTCAGCGTCTTGTTCAATAGAACCTGACTCCCGTAAATCTGAGGGGCGTGGGCGTTTGTCTGGCCTTTGTTCCAACCCACGATTTAACTGCGAAAGAGCAATAACAGGACAATTTAATTCCTTAGCTAAAGACTTTAGCCCCATACTAATAATTGAAATTTCTCTTTCACGGCTTTGTGCCCCTTTACCGCCTCCACCAGCCCCATGTGCTGACATGAGTTGTAAATAGTCAACAATAATTAAATCGAGAGCACCCTTTTCTCTTTTGGCTTTTCGACAGCGGCTGGCTAAGTCTATGATACTGATACCAGGAGAATCGTCGAGTAACAATTTGTCTGTTTGAAATGCAGCAGCTTCAGGGTATAGCCGCGCAAGCTCGTCACCTGACATTTTTCCATCTCGAAACTTATGAGATTCAATTTTAGCAGCAGTGGCTAGCATTCTTTGCATCAATTGTGAGTTGCTCATTTCAAGACTAAAAAATGCAACTGTTTTTTGATGGTATAAAACCGCATTTGCAGCAAAATTTAATGCTAAAGACGTTTTCCCCATGGCGGGTCTTGCGGCAAGAATAATAAGATCTGAGGGTTGAAAGCCTGCAGTAATTTTATCTAAATCAGTAAAACCACTTGGGATGCCTGTCATTTTCCCTGGGTTTTGAAATATTTTTTCAAGATCTAATATGGTTTGTCTGACAACTTGGGCAGATGGGATAAGACCCGTTGTAATTCTGGATTCTGCTAATTGGGTAAATTTCGATTCAGCATAACTTAAAAACTCTTCAACATTTGCGCCTGCTACTTTTTTACCTTTTATGACAATTTCGGCGCATGCTTCAATGATGAGACGGAGTTCCCAATATTTTTTTACCTCATCAAGCCAATAACCAAGTAAATCGGGGCGGGCATTAAATTCTAGGAGTCTGCGAACGCCTTCTAAGTCACCTACTTTTAAATTGTCACCTTTTTCCCTTAATTTTCCATATACTAAAGTAACATCAGCGGGCTTATTTTCAGCAACAAGCTCACGCATAGCTCCAACAATATATTTATGATTGGGATCAAAAAAGTAATCAGAAATTAATTTATCAGTAAAACCAAATATACTTGAAGGAGTTGCAAGAATGGTTCCTAAAACGGCTTGTTCTGCTTCACGGGAATGCGGTAAACCAGAAACGGAAGGTAATTGTTGTGGAGTTGTTGTCATTTTCAAAACCTATCTAACATGCGTCAAATTAAAAATGCGAGCATCAACCCCACAAAAATTACAACGAAACTTCCTCGGATTTAGTACTAAAAGAATTGCGTTGAGAAGTTGTATCAGAGCTTCTCAGAGCTCTACGAAGATCGCGTGGCTCGATTGAAAATTCTTTTAACTTACGATGAAGCGTATTTCTATTACAACCTAATACATCTGCAGCTTTGCTTTGATTTCCTTTAGTCTTTTTTAAAACTAAGGCAAACAAAGGTCTTTCTACGTGTGCTAAGACTGTTTTTAAAATATCATTAGGTGAATCTTCATCAAATTTCTCAAATAAATTATAGAGTTTCCAATACACAAGTTTTTCTAGACTCGTTTCCTCAATGAACATTTTGTACTCTTCAGGACAGGTCGAAAAGCTTAAAAGCTTTTCATTTGCCATTGGTGAGTTATCATTATCATCAGCAGGTCCTTGAACAGTCGCTCCCTCTATAATTCTATTTAGGTTTTCAGAATTCATGTAATATTCCTTTAATACAAATATAAATTCCCAGTTGCAGCAGGACAGTGTTAACACAGTGGGACGATGCCTCAACTAAAGTCAACTCAAATCATAGGCTCACGATTGGTTTAACACGAGTTACAGAACTGTCAACCAATGTAGCACTACCTTCTTATCTGACCTTGCCTTAGAAGAGAATTCGTCTTAGTGTAGCCCACTGCCGTTTTACATGGCAATAGATAAGTGAAAAAAGAGGTTTTTTTATGGGATTTAATTGTGGAATTGTTGGTCTTCCAAATGTTGGTAAATCAACATTATTTAATGCAGTCACACGTACAGCAAATGCTCAAGCAGCAAATTATCCTTTTTGTACAATTGAACCAAATGTGGGGAGAGTTGCTGTTCCCGATGAAAGACTCGATCAAATAAATAAAATTGTGAATGCAAAACGAATTGTTCCTACATTTATGGAATTTGTCGATATTGCTGGACTCGTAAAGGGCGCAAGCCGCGGTGAGGGCCTGGGTAATCAATTTTTAGGACGTATTAAACAAGTCGATGCTATTGTGCATGTTGTTCGTTGTTTTGAAGACTCGAATATTACTCATGTGGATGGTCATACTGATCCTGTCCGGGATGTTGATACAATTAATACTGAACTCATTTATAGTGATTTTGAAACTGTTAATAAAAGCATTGATAAAATGGCTAGGTTATTAAAAAATAACGATAAAAAAATTACTATTTCACATGACTGTGCTGTCAGATTAAAAAATCATTTAGAAGCTTTAAAACCAGCCAGATCTTTTGCTGTTTTAAATGAAGAAGAAGATGAATATCTTAAAAGTTTACATTTAATTACTAGAAAACAAGTTTTGTATGCAGCTAATGTCAATGAGAATGAGCTAGCAGATAATGCTATTCATTCAAAACATGTTAATGCCTTAAGAAATTTAGCTGAAAAAGAAGGTTCCACAGTTGTTGTGGTATCTGCTAAATTAGAAGAAGAATTAGGACAACTAGATCCTGAAGAAGCTAAATTATATATGGAAGATCTTAAAATTACGGAACCAGGGTTAGATCGTCTTATTAAAGCAGGATATTCTTTGCTAGGTCTGATGACTTATTTTACTGCTGGAGTCCAAGAAGTTCGTGCTTGGACAATACCCAAAAATTGTAAAGCACCGCAAGCAGCTGGGGTGATACATTCCGATTTTGAAAAGGGATTCATTTGTGCTGAAGTTTATGCATATGATGACTTAATACGGTTAGGTAATGAAGCTAAAGTAAAAGAAGCGGGTTTATACAGAAAAGAAGGACGTGATTACGTCTGTAAAGATGGTGATATCATGAACTTTTTATTTAATGTTTAACATTAATTTTTAAGCATAGCTTTTCAATGGGGCAAGTCTCGCATTTAGGGTTCCTTGCTGTACAATGGTATCTTCCTTGAAAAATTAATAAGTGATGAGCTTTTACTGCAAATTCCGCTGGGACTTTCTTTAGAAGTTCTTCTTCTATTTTTAGTCTGTCTTTAGTTGGCTGAACAAGACCTATGCGTTGCGAGAGTCTTTCCACATGAGTATCAACAGCCATTGTCGGGATTTCACATACGACATTAAGGACAACATTAGCTGTTTTTCTACCAACTCCAGGTAAGGACTCCAATTCTTCTCTGATTAATGGAACATTGCTATTAAATTTTGTTTCTAGTATTTTAGCTAAATTATAACAATTTTTTGCTTTTGTTTTTGCAAGGCCAATACTTTTTATAACATTTAAAAAATTATTTTCTCCTAATTGAATTAGATCTGATGGAGAAAAATTCGGAAACTTCATAAAAAGTGGTTCTAATGCTTTGTTAACAGATTTATCAGTTGCTTGTGCACTTAAGACGACTGCAATTAATAATTGAAAGGGATTATTATGAATGAGTTCACATTTAGCATGCGGCCAGTGCAGACTAAGAGTTGAAAAAATTTTATGAATAGTTTTTTTTTCTGTAATAATTTTAATTTCATTTTTCACTTAGCATAACCCCAATCTCTTAACGCATTTTGTAAAGCAGCTCCTGCTCCTGCACCTTCGATTTGTTGCACTTGTTCATTTGAAAGTGTTTTCTGAATTATTAAAACTTTATCATCATTATGATAATTAAAGTCGACGAGTCCTGATGGTGGGACATAAAACGAACAAATATTTTCATTTAAAATTTTAACAATAAAATTTTTGTCAATCAAGTTTCCATTAGCGCAAGTTACAATTTTTGCATTATTTACGATATTTAAATTGATTAATTCTGCTTTTCCTAAATTTATCCATATTTCCTGATCTTTTTCAATTTTACCTAAAAAATTCATATTAAATTTACTATTTGTATTGGTCGCTATAAATTTTATGCCATCAGGTATAAGTGAAACATTTGGTGCTTTTGCTGAATCTTTTACATTAAAATCAATGCTAAAGTTAAGATCACCAGTGTATTTTGCAGTAAATCTTAGCATTTTATCAGAGGGAGAAATATTAAAATATTCTTGCCGCAATTTTTTTAATTCATAGTTAGTTATATTTGGAACTATTTTTTCTGTATGTTCTGAAAAATCAATAAATGAAAACATTTCTGGTTGATACCAGCTAATTTTCTGACTCCAAGGATTATGTGTTAAATATAATTTAACACTATCAGGTGTCAATTGTCTCATATATTTTACTGGTTTTTTTGCAAATGAATCACCCCAATACAATATTCCTGCATATTTATGTGCATCAAAATAAATAGACTTTCTGTCATTTAATAAATCAGTAAACGTATCAGTGCTATCATCGGTTAAGGCTGGATATAAATCGATACCTCGCCAAGAAGATTGTTTTAAACTATTACCTGCTAAATGCGATAAAGTGGGAAATAAATCAACATGTGCTGTAGGAATAGCAACAGTTCGCCCTCTGTTTTGTTTTTCATTAGCTAGTTTTATTATTAATGGAACTCTTAATTCTTCATCAAATAAAGAGTTACCTTTATCGGCATATCCACCATCTATATTTTGAGGAACACCTAAAAAGTAATACCAAGGAAGCACATTTAATTGTGCGCCATGATCTGCAGTAATAACAATATCTACATCATCATAAATACCTAAGTCTTTTAATTTTTGAATAATATTTACTAATTCATTATCCCAATAGCGCCCTACTCCATTATAAAGCTGTCTTTTTTGATTCAAGCCAAATGGTTTAGAGAAAAACTTTACTAAATTGATATTTTCTACTGGAGGTTTATAAGGACCATGTGAAGTATTATAATGTAAATATAAAAAGAAAGGGGCTTCGCCATAATTTTCTAACCAAAAACCCATTTGCTCCGTAATTTGTCTTGCTTCATATTCTGGATTTTCAGATAAAATAGCGTTGTGAAATCCGAGATCGAGTCCTCCTTCCAATGCTTCGGTAAATAGAGAAAGCCATCCTATTCCTCCAACTCTATAACCTAAATTTTGCATTTCTTTTGCTATTGTTGGAATTTGTTTTCCGTAAAATTGTTTCTTTGTTTTAACATCTGCAGCGTAAGCAAATGCGACAGTTCCTACTTCACGTGGATATTTTGAAGTCATAAGGGAAACAATACTTGGGACAGTCATGTTACCTTGTGCGCGGTGTTCAAGAAATTTTATTCCGTTTTCCTGAGCAAAGCGATTTAAATTGGGCATTATATCTTCATCATAAGCGGTCTCAGCTTTTAAGGTGTCTATGACGATAAATATAATTCCTCTTCTTTTTGGCG
>CAYSZE010000349.1:0-12601 GCA_964435255.1 uncultured Oligoflexia bacterium | reverse complement strand
TTCTGGACAAATTCGTCCACCAAAAGATAATGAACGTTACTTTGCTTTATTAAAAGTAGAATCTGTAAATGGTGAAACACCAGACTTTACAGGTGAAAAAATTCTATTTGATAACTTAACAACTATTCACCCTGATTTTCGCTTTAAACTTGAAAATGATCCACAAATTTATAGCACACGTTTAATTGATTTATTTGCACCTATTGGTAAAGGGCAGCGTGCACTTATTGTGGCACCTCCAAAGACAGGTAAAACAATTTTATTACAAAATATTGCTAACTCTATTGCACAAAACCATCCTGAAGCCGTTTTAATTGTTCTGCTTATTGATGAACGTCCAGAAGAAGTTACAGATATGGAACGTTCTGTGCGTGGTGAAGTTGTCAGTTCTACTTTTGATGAACCTGCACAACGCCATGTTCAAGTTGCAGAAATGGTCATTGAAAAAGCAAAACGTTTGGTTGAGCATAAAAAAGATGTTGTTATCTTATTAGACTCCATCACGCGTTTAGCACGTGCTTATAACAGTGTTGTGCCACCAAGTGGTAAAATACTAACGGGTGGTGTGGACGCCAACGCATTGCATAAACCAAAACGTTTCTTTGGTGCTGCACGTAATGTGGAAGAAGGTGGAAGCTTAACTATTATTGCAACAGCTTTGATCGATACAGGCAGCCGTATGGATGAGGTTATTTTTGAAGAATTTAAAGGTACAGGTAACATGGAACTTGTACTCGATCGCCGTCTTGCTGAACGTCGTGTCTTCCCTGCTATTGATATTAATAAAAGCGCAACCCGCCGTGAAGATCTTCTTCTTGGTCGTGAAACCCTTAACCGCCTTTGGGTTTTACGTAAAGTCTTGCATCCTATGTCACCCATTGAGTCTATGGAATTCTTATTGCAACGACTTGAGCGTTGTGAAACCAACGATGAGTTTTTGAATAGTATGAACGGGTAATATTTTTTAGCAAACATCTTATTTAAGAGCGGATAGATTATCTATCTGCTCTTTTTTTATTGCGAGGTCATTATGAAAATTATTTATTTGTTGTTAGTAGTATTTTTTAAAATGAATTGTTACGCGTATCATCTTCATGTTGAAGTGGTCAATTTATCTAAGGAAAATGTTATATTGGTTGATGAAAAAAAAAGTGAAAGTTATATGCTTGGAGTAAATAAAAAAGTGATGCTACAAGTCAATGATAGTATTTTTATTAATAATAATAAAATAAAATTTTCATCTAAATTAACGGCTTGTAGTTGGACAAAAGTAATGGGACTTTTGTACTCTACTGGGATTATAACCACTGTATTTCTTAACGATAAAAATTTAGGACAAATTTGTGCAACTATCAATAATTTAATTGGAGATAGTTATTATCTTCTTATGGAAATAAATGAAAACCGTATCGTAAAAATAAAAATTTTAAATAGGTATATTGTTAGAGTATACTATAATAATGATATTGAATTTTCATTGTAACAAGAATAAAAAAGTTTTTACATGTTATTTTATATTTGAATAGAATATACTTTTCCTTTCGCATTTTTTTTCAGTATATCTTCTAAATTAATTATATAAAATTGCGAATAGGTTTTTGTTTTAGATTTTTTATATAAGACAAGTTGAGTGTCTAATTTTAATGCAAAACCGATATCGTGAACGTCAGCAGAATTTAACATTGGAAATAAAGAATCTATACTACCACTTTCAATAGTTGCATATGAATTGCTAATGTCGTGAATATTATATAATCCATCTCTTCTCAATAAATAAAGATAACTTGGATTTTCCGCATTTGAGATAATAAATGAAGAAAAAACTGTATTTACTAAGTCCATACTTAAAATAGTTTCAATCATATATGTTACTTTTTGTATGTCATTTTTATTATTTGTTAGATTTGTTGTTTCTGCTTTTAGAACTTTTCCTAATGAATCGATAAATCTAATGCTTAAAAATTTATTTTGTTTTAATTGAGAATTACTAGGAACAATTGTAGGATCGCCGAAAGCAAATAGTTTAGGATTTTGAAAATTTGTTGGTTGGATAACATCATCAATAGTGAAATTAGTATTTGAAGAATTTTCATCAGTCACATAAGAACCATTAGTACCTAGACTGCGATATGTAAATTGATTATCAGACAAAATAACGGTTTCAGATGATATAGAACTATAAGCATTAATGAGTATACCACTACTTGTTAAGTTTAAGTCATATGCTATGGAACATAAATTTGCTTTAAATTGTAGAGGCAGTTCTGAGGCAGGATCGGAACAAGTTTCATTTTTTATGTTTGATTCATTTGGTTGAACTGTTCCAGAAAATTCCATCGAATTTTTTTTCTCTTGAGATTTATTTGGTTGTGATGCTAAAAAATTTTCATTTGCTAATAATGTCGTAGGGAACTTTTCAAATTTAAAAATGCAACCAGAACCATCATCAAAACAAATGAATTCATTTACTGGTTTTTTAATTTTTACATTTAATTCTTTTTTTTCAGTCGCTTGGTTTTTCTCAAAATCAAATAAATAATCATTTAATTTTAAATCTGTATTTAGTATTTTATTTAAATCTTCTAAAGTATATTTTGTTTTATTGCTGCTAATAACTTTACTTTCGCTTGTTTGTGGCAATTTTATAATATCTTTTGTTAGTATTGATTTGGTAACTAGTTTTTTTGGTAATTTTTTAGGTTCATTCCCATTCCAAAGGTGACGAATATTAAAAATAAATAAACTACATTCAGGTAAATCACATTTAAATGCATTTTCATTTAAAGATAAAATCGCAAGCACAAAAACTATTTTAAATGACCAAGAAAATCTGATTTCTTGAAATAAATTCATAAGTCTCCACTTTGTAAAACTTGTGAACACCATATGATTTATCGGTATTGTTACTGTTAAAAATAAGAAAAATTATATTTATAACCTATTAAATTATTTGTATTTTTAAATTTTGTGTGCTTATATATTTACGTACTAGTAATAAGGAATTCTTCTCCGCTTCCTGGTCGGAAGTTATCACTGCGTCCCTGAAAATAACGCTGTAGCAAAACCTCTTTGGGAATATGTTGAACATTGGAGAAGCCAGCTTTTATAGCTAGTTCTTTTAACTCTTGGGGGTAATAAAAACTTATAAAAGGTGTACCAGCAGCTTGTGCGCGTTCATAAACCATTTTGTGTGGCTGCTGTTCTGCGGTGGGGATAAGATCGAGAGGTAAAATAAAAGTCATAAGCAAAATACATTGCTGGCAAAGTGCTGTAATCTGTTGGAATGTTCTGAAATTAGTCTCTTTTGTCAAATACATGGAAACCCCTGCTGAAACAAACAAAGTGGACACATTTTTATCAAAAGCACTATTGGTGAGAGCTTGTGGCCATGATTCTTCTTTTTCAAAGTTCACGGGTATAAAGTGTAAATTTTTTGGAATTTCCAAACCCACTTCTTTTAGTCTTTGTTGTTTCCAGGTTTGCATATCTGGTTTATCTATTTCAAATACTTGTAGTTTGGTTGCAATATCCATCCTACGTTGCACAAATGTATCTAATCCTGCACCTAATAGGACATATTGTTTTAAATTCTTTTGTGTTTGTTCGAGGATATAATCTTCAATAAAACGTGCCCTAGCAACAATTCCTGCTCTGTAAGGGCTTGTGCCTTGCAAATGCATATCTGGTCGCAATTGCCAATTTGCATCTGGTGCTATTAAATTAAAGCCCATTGTATCTTCTAAAATGTGGGGGGGAGGATCACATTGAACATGTAAAGCGCGCCAAAGGGCAACTCTTTCTGCACTGCTATCAGGAACTTTACTTGTTTGAGAAGGCATGACATATCCTTAGTAGAGTTAAGCGGGTATTATTCACAAATTCTATTTTATATTATTTGCATTCAAATCAATAATATAAGAGTTCGTTTTAAAAAATTCATGACAAGGAATAATTGCTTTTTTGTTATATTCAAGCTTATATGATCTTAAAATTCTATCAGGATTTGTTATTTTGGGCGGAATTTCATAGTAATTGCCAAAATAACCTGAGGTAAAATATATTTCATTTTCATGTTTAAATGAAAAGATCATCCATGGAGAAAGACGATTGTAAGCTGGTTGGACAATATGAAATCTTTCTCCGAAATTCCTTTGGCATAATTTTTGTAAATATTGTATTTTTTCTAAGGCATTTTCCTCTTGAACTTCAAAAAATTCAAAATTATAATTTTCTACCCAATCGTTTGATAAAGCGATAGCAGTTTTTATTTGCCCCATTAATTGAATATAATCATTATTTTCATTTTTAAGCCATAACCATTCTTTATTTTCACTTACACAATACGTATAAATTTTTTTTGGTTCTGCGAAAACTGGTGTCATAATAACAAATTCGATAAATACAGTTAAAGCTAATTTAGATGGCATATATTTGTCCTTTAATAAAAATATGTACCTAAAATAAGATTAATTTAATTAAAAATTTATTGCAGTGTAATTAAGTTAATACAAAAAAAATTATAATAAGTACTGTTTTTTTAATTGAGTAAAAATTGAATAAAGTGTCAACTATGAGATTAAAATATTTTATAATTTTTGTCATGATAAGATGTGAAATAATTTTATGTATAAAATTTAGATTGAGGATAAAAAATTGATACTGATTATTAACTATACTAAAACCATTATAAATATTAGCATATAATATGAATAGATAATGATCTCATTGTAATTGAAATTAATTGGAGAAAACTATTTAACTATTATTTTGGAATATATGTTTTTTTAAAATTAATATAAGTTTTAGTGATATATGCACTTGGAAACATATCTACTTGATTTTTTGCAAAAGGGTACCAATCAGAAAAAGAGTAATCTGCTGGTTGAGGGTAGACATATTGAGTACCAAATTTTTCTATACATTTTTCTTTTAATTCATTATATTTTGCAGAACCTTCACTTATATAAAAATAATGATAGACATAACCCAAATCATAATTGGTATGCACGCCCCAGTAACCATGTACAGTCTCATTTTCTAACCAGTGGTAGTCTTTTTTATTTGCTGCGCAAACAATAGAAGTTGTTGAACTTTGTAGCCATCCTCTGAGATCTTCAATGAATAAAGCAAAAACACTATTTTGAGCTAAAATTAGGAAGGAAATTAAGAGACATTTTTTTATTATACTTTGCATTTTATCATCCTGTAAATAGAAATTATTTAATATAAATGACATATATAACAACAATATATTTTTATATTAAGCTTAAAATGTAGTCAATAAATTTATTATAGTAGAATAAAATAATTACAATATATAATATTTTAGTCGTTATTAAATATGTATTAATACTGAATATTAATATATATTTTTCTTTAAAATTCTTTGTTGTGTTGAGTGTTTTTTTTATTTATTAATTTTTATTTTATTTATGAAAAGTTTTATTATTTGCTTGTTTTTTGATAATAGTTTTTTTATGATTTGGTTTTATTTTGTATGATATATTAAAATTATGAGATTGATTAAAAAATTATTTTTTTGTTAAATAAATAGATTAAGCTGTATAAAATTATTATTTAGTTATACAAAAATAAAAGTTTATATATTAATAAACTTACTGATTTTAGTGATATATTTTTTAGAATGAGATTAGTATATTGTTCTTTAGGCATATTTAGGAATTTTTTACCTTGTCGTGTTTTGTTTTAATATATTAATAATATTAGAATATTTCATGTATTTATTCTGACTCCACTTTCTATTCATTTTCAGCGATTTAATTTAAATTTAGAGATACTAATATAAGGTTTCTATAAATGTCTAATATATTCATATTCTTACTAGGTATTTTTTCCCGTCTGAAAAGTTCTTTTGTAATAGTGATAATATTAACTCAAAGTCTTATTATTGCTTTAAGTTATCAGTTGATTCATAGCAGTATAAAGGCACTTATTGGGCAAGACGAAGAATTTGAAAAAAAAATTTCAAAAGTCATTAATGGTATCATTAAAACTGAAATAGATGACTCTTTACCCCTTATGGAAACACTAAAATTAAACAATAACATATTAAATGCTTTTGCGCTTAAAGACAGAAATAAATTACAGCAAGTTGTGACTCCGTATTGGAATGTGTTGAAACAATATGGGTATTCCGTATTTGCCTTTCAAATTTTCGAACAGGCTAAAATAATTCATTTCTATCGCGCACAACAACCTGATAATTATGGAGATAATGTATTTTATCGCAATTTAGTTATAGCAGCTAATACAAAAGGCCGAACGGTTTTTGCAATAGAGCAGGGGCAAAATGGCTATGGGATACGAACGGTAAGTCCCTTAATTTTTAACGGTAAACATCTTGGCTCCATGGAATTAGGAATTGATATTGGGCAAAATTTTATAGATCTCTTAAAAGAATCTCTTCCAGGAAATTGGGCTGTTTATAAATTAGAAAGAGGTATAGGCTCACTAAATGACAAGTTGCTTTTAAGTTATTCAGGGAAAGACAAAGATGGGGACTTTAAAAATATACTACCCTCTGAAATGATCTTAAATAAGCTAAAATTAAATGAACCTTATATAGACTATGATTGGGATTATAAACAAACAAGTTTATATCTTCCTGTTTTAAATTCAAATGGAAATGTTGCACTTATATTAAAATATGTACATCCTTCAAAAATTTATTCACAAATAAAGAGTATGATTCTATTTGCTGTTATTATATGCGCTATTTCATTAATTTTGTCGACATTTATTTTATTACTCTTAAATGCTTTAATTTCAAATCCCATTCGAAAATTAGTAAAAGAGACAGAAAATATTGGTAAGTTACGTCTAGATGATGATATTCAATTTACAAATAGTTTAAAAGAGATAAATGAATTGATCGATTCAACTAAACGTATGAAAGTTGGATTAAGATCATTTCAAAAATATGTACCAGCTTCGTTAGTGCGACAGCTTATTGAAACAAAACAAGAGGCAGTTATTGAAGGGTCAAGAAAAAATATTACAGTATTTTTCTCAGACGTTGCTGATTTTACTGCTATTTCAGAATCTCTTACACCCAATGAATTGACAGCACAGCTTTCAGAATATTTTAATGTGATGAGTAATACCATTATAAAATATAAAGGAACTGTTGATAAATATATTGGTGATGCGGTTATGGCTTTTTGGGGAGCTCCCGTTGAACTAGAAGATCATGCTGAATTAGCTTGTAAAGCGGCTCTTGAATGTCAAAAGAAATGCAATGAATTAAATTTAAAATGGAAAAATATGGGTAAAAAAGAATTTATTACCAGAATTGGTATAAACACAGGTGACATTATAGTTGGCAATATTGGGACTGATTTAAGATTAAGCTATACTATCATTGGCGATGAAGTTAATTTAGCAAGTCGGCTTGAAAGTTTAAATAAAACATACGGAACAAAAATAATTGTAAGTCAAAATACAATTGATCAAATTCCAAATGATTTTGCTTTACGTATTCTTGACTATGTTGTAGTGAAAGGAAAATCACTTCCTGTAACTATTTATGAATTAGTTGCTGAAAAAGGTGACATAGCTGCTATTGAACTTGAACATGTTAAAATTTTCAACAGAAGTATTGAATTATATAAAAATAAATCGTGGAATGAAGCTATTGATTTATTAGAAGATTTACTTATTGATCGTCCACATGATCTAGCTATAAGAATCATATTAAAAAGATGTTACTTATTTAAAGAAACTCCTCCTGCGGAGAAATGGAAAGGTGAATTTATTTATGCTGAAAAGTGATAAAATAGTTTAAAATAATTTTATTTTTATAAATTAAGCATTAGTCAAATTTAAATGTAACTAAAATAATTGGAAAATTTAAAACTATTTTTGTTGTTTCAGAAAGCGTATCGATTTCTACATTTCCACCATGACTTCTTAAAATACCATCAGCTATTGATAAACCTAATCCCAAGTGTTTTTTTTCTGACTTTGTAGTAAAAAATGGGGTTTTCATTTTTTCTGAAATTTCTTTTGGAATTGTGATCCCTGAATCAGTAACAATAATTTTAAAGTCATTATCACTAAGTGAAAAATCAATAAAAATCCACCGTTCTTTCAAAGGTAACACAGCATCTTATGAATTGATAAGCAGTTGCCACAAAGCTTGAACGACTCTGTTATATTGACATCTTAAATATATTTCAGGCAGTGATTTTATTTTAAGTGTAATTTCATTAGCTTTAAATTTTTCTTGACAAAGATTTAAAGTAGAGTGAATTATTGTTTTTAATTCGATATCTTTGAAAGCTTTAATTTCAGAATTGCTTGAAAATTCCTCGAGAGTATCAATAATATTAGCTATTCTTTGGCTGGCTTTTAAAATATCTTCTATATTTTTTCGTGGAAAAAAAGTCTCATCTGTTTTATTTTTTGCTAAAAATGAAGAAGTAAGTCCAAGAATAATTTGAAGTGGATTTTTTATTTCATGTGCCATGCCATTAGCCATGTCTAATATGGCTGTTAATTTTGATTTTTCAAGTACTTCTTTTTCACGCACTTTTTTATCAGTAATATCAAAACGCATTGCAATATATTTTATAATATTCCCTTTGTCATCAGAGATAGGCGTTATGGTATTATATTCATAATACAATTCGCCATTTTTCTTTTTATTACATATTTCTCCTCGCCAGACATTGCCTTCACTAATTGTTTTCCACATTTCAACATAAAAAGTTTTTGTATGAAACGAAGAGCTTACAATTTTATGGGTGTTACCTAATAATTCTTCTCTGCTGTAACCTGTGAGTTCACAATATTTGTCATTCACAAAAATGATCTTACCTTCTTGGTCGGTCACTGTTACAATAGCTGATTCATCAAAAATTGTTCTTAATTCTCTTTCTTGCTGTAAAGCTTTGGCAGCAATTTTGCGACAATCAGATTGCACATAACTAAAAATATTTCCCATCAAAAAGAAAAAAGCGATTGCCGCCCAACTTGTATGCTGGACAGCATTTTTGCTCGGAACTATAAGTTCTGGCGCAAATCCATATATGGCTAATGAAATTGAAAGAATAGTAGCAATAAGACCTGCAATATAATCTCCCGTTACTAACGAAGCCATAAATACAGCAGGATAAAAAGCAATAAATATTGTAGAACGAAAGGTTTCATAAAAAAACCATTGAATCATAAAAGCACAAATGACTATACCTACTGCTATAAAAATAGCATGTGTTCGGGAAGGGATTTTAAATAAAAACTTAAGGACTAAGCTTTTCTTAAGTATCATACAAATCCTATCAAGAGAGATAGGTTCCTTTCGGCCTGTTTTTTTGACTTTAAAATTTTGCAGTGTTTTTTTGGCGGTTATTGTATCAGTTATCGAGAGTTCTTAAAAGGTCATAAATAGATAAAATTTTATTGTTCTTATTCATGTGGGCGATATATTAATTAAAATAAAGGGAAAGAACAATATGCCGCAATCAAGTATTTCAAGTATAAATTTAATTCATTTTCTTCACAAACTCAGATTTTAATTGCATAGAACCTATGCCATCAATTTTACAGTCGATATTGTGGTCACCACCAGTGACTAGACGAATAATTTTTACTTTGGTTCCGACTTTTACAACTGCAGAAGAGCCTTTTACTTTTAAATCTTTAATGACAGTCACAAAATCACCATCATTAAGCACATTGCCATGGGCATCACGGATTGTATTTTGTTGCTCGCTTTTATCAGTTTGTGCGGAGTTTTTGGGCCATTCATGAGCGCATTCTGGGCAGATAAGAATAGCACCGTCTTCATAAGTATAGGTTGAATGGCATTTAGGGCAGGGTGCTAAATCACTCATATTGCTTGTCCTCTAAAACTTGTAGTTGTTTGGAAATAGGTAATTTAAAGATTCTTAAAAGAATCCTTTTGCGTAAGCTATAAAAGATAACTTTTTTATTTTAAATAGAACAAAAAAAAGTTCGGCAGAGAAAATAAATTTCCTCAACCGAACTTTTCTTATGACACAACTAAATAAATTCTAAAAATTAGTTAGCTGCGGGTGCAGTGGCTGCAACTGCTTTCATTGCATTTGGTTCTACAAACTCAATGATTGCTCTACGAGCGTGGTCACCTGGGCGGAAACCAAGTCTTAGAATACGAGTATAGCCGCCATTTCTTTGCGCATTTGCTGGAGCAACGCGAGAGAAAAGGTCTCCAACACTTTTTTTGCTATAAAGTGTAGATGCAGCTGCTCTACGAGTATTCACGCTGTCAATACGTGCTAAAGCAACAAGAGGCTCAACAACTTTTCTTAATTCTTTTGCACGCTCAAGTGTTGTTACAACTGTGCCATGCTCAATTAATTGAGTCGCTAAACCACGGAGAAGCGCTTTACGTGCAGCAGAATCTCTGTTTAATTTTCTATGTGCTAAACGATGTCTCATTTTCTTCCATCCTTAATCAGACTAAATTCTATCCCTTAGTTTAGTAGGGTCAAATCCCTCTATCTTCATGCCAAGATGGAGTCCCATTTCAGCAAGGAGGTCTTTTATTTCGTTCAAAGTCTTACGACCAAAATTCTTAGTTTTAAGCATTTCAGCTTCTGTTCGAATGACAAGCTCGCCAATATAACGAATGCCTGCGTTTTCAAGACAATTAGCAGCTCTCACAGAAAGTTCGAGTTCGTCAACTGACTTATAAAGATTCTCATTCAAACGCGCATCCACTTGAATTGAATCAACCACTTGCACTTCATCGTCAGCCTCTTGGAAATTGATGAAGATAGAAAGCTGATCTTTAAGGATTTTAGCCGCATAAGCCAAAGCGTCTTCAGAAGTAACAGCACCATTTGTACTGATCTCTAAGATAAGTTTGTTATAGTCAGAACGCTGACCAATACGCGTATCAGATACACTGAAGCTCACTCTTTTTACAGGAGAAAAGACTGCGTCAATAGGAATAACTCCTAAAGGCAAACCATCTTTCACAGCATCACTTGTTAAGTAACCTTTACCAGTTCTGACTGTGATTTCTGCTTTGAATCTTCCGCCTGCGCCAACTGTACATATAATGTGATCTGGATTTAATACACGCAGAGAGCCGTCTGAGATGATATCGGAACCCTTGACAACTTTAGGACCTACGACGTCGATAACAGCTGTTTTTTCACCTTCTGTATCGAGCCAAACGTCTAAAGCTTTCAAGTTTAAAACAATCTCTGTTACATCTTCTGAAACGTCAGGGACTGTCGAAAACTCATGCTCTACTCCTTCAATGCGCAAACCTACAACAGCAGCACCTTGAAGAGAAGAAAGCAAAACACGACGCAATGCGTTACCTAACGTAGTTCCAAAACCACGCTCAAGAGGCTTAGCTATAAATCTCCCAAAAGCAGAAGAAATTTCTTCTTTTTCAATAAACTGCGGCTTTAACAGCGCCTTCCAGTTGCTCTGCATTATTGACTCCGTCAACTTTTCCGTTTCTTATTTTGCCCCAAAGTACCTTATGAGCTTTTACATTTAAAAGGCTCTATTTACACGTTTTATCAAATAAAACTTGAATATTATTAGACAAGTTGCACTCGATAAACGAGAATGAGCGATACAAGTTGCCTTGTAGCACTATTTTTAACATTTACCAAGAGAAAACGATAAAGCATTAAAACTAATAACACCAATTTATTTATTGTGTTAAAAGTTTGACTGCCTTATCCATTAGCTTAAAAGTACTGTCAAAATAAACTAAAACCTTATTAAAAGTTCAGTAGGAACTAGACACCCTATATCTGCCAAAACATTCATTCGAGAATTTAAAAGACTTAGAGATTAAAAAATAATCTCTAAGCACTTTTAATACAACCCTCGAGTCAATTTAATTGAACTAACATAGCTAGCTTCATTAAACTCTACGACGTTTTGGTGGTCTACATCCGTTATGTGGAACTGGAGTTGCGTCTTTAATAAGCGTAACTTTAATTCCTGTAGCAGAAATAGCGCGAACCGCTGATTCTCTTCCAGAACCAGGGCCAGTCACTATAACTGAACAACTTTTCATACCGCAATCAATTGCTTTACGAGCAGCGTCTTCTGCAGCAACTTGTGCTGCAAAGGGAGTGCTACGGCGCGATCCTTTAAAACCTTTGCTGCCAGCACTTGACCAAGTAATAACATCACCATTTGCATCAGCAAAAGTTACAATAGTATTATTGAAACTTGCTGAAATGGTTGCTATTCCAGTTGGAACATTGCGTTTTACACGCTTTTTCTTTGATACTACCTTATTCATTATCAAAACACCTCACACCTTAGAAGTTACTTCTTCTTGTTCGCAACTGTCTTCTTAGGACCCTTACGTGTACGCGCATTTGTTTTTGTTCCTTGTCCACGAGCAGGTAATCCCTTACGGTGACGAAGACCACGATAACAACCTAAGTCCATTAAACGTTTAATATTGGACTGAACAAGACGACGCAAATCACCTTCTACTGTGTGGTTTGTATCAATAAGCTTTCTTATGGCGTTAATCTGATCGTCGCTGAGATCTTGGGTGCGAGTGTCTCTATTAATAGACAATTGATCCAGAATCTTTTGAGAGGATTTACGACCA
>CAYSZE010000348.1:0-9876 GCA_964435255.1 uncultured Oligoflexia bacterium | reverse complement strand
AATGAATTTCAATTTGTTGTCATTACCCACAATCGGAGAACTATGGAAGTTTTAGATACTATTTATGGAATTTCTATGAGCGAACCTGGTGTCTCTAAACTGGTATCTGTCGATTTAAGTGATGTGCCACCCCATTTACGTAAAAAACAAAAAACAGCAGTACGTTCAGGAGCTTCAGTTGAATGGGCGCAAGTAAAAGCAGAAGCATAATTTGAGCGAAGAATTATAAATTCATAAAGTTATTAAATCCTTATACTTATTTTAATTTCACATTTTAATAATTCTAAAAAAGCACTTGCAAGAAATTTTTAATTCATATAATGAATAAATATTCATTATATGAATATTTATTCATTTGAACAGTAAGGGGCTAAATTATGAAAGAAAAAATAATTCTAGGATATTCAGGCGGATTAGATACCTCAATTATGATTCCTTGGTTGCTAGAACATTATGATTGTGAAGTTATTACAGTTACTTGTGATTTAGGCCAAGGGCCAAGTGAATTAAATGGGATTAAAGAAAAAGCCTTAAAAAGTGGGGCTTCAAAAGTTTATGTTCTCGATGTGCAGCAGGAATTTATAACTGAGTATTTATGGAAACTACTTAAATCTGGAGCAAAATATGAAAACCAATACTTGCTTGGCACAATATCAAGACCATTAATAGCCAAAAAATTAGTAGAAATAGCAAAATTAGAGCATGCACAAAGTATTTGTCACGGCGCTACAGGTAAAGGCAATGATCAAGTTCGTTTTGAACTTGCTATTAAAGCATTTTCCTCTGAACTAAAAATAATAGCTCCTTGGAGATTATGGAATATAGCTTCAAGAACAGAAGCCATAGATTATGCAAATAAAAAAAATATTCAAATTCAAGCTACTAAAGAATCTCCCTACTCCATAGACAAAAATATTTGGTATGTTTCTCATGAAGGTGGTGATTTAGAAGATATAGAAACAGAACACAACAACAATTTTTATCAACTTGCAAATAAACTTGAAGAAACAGCAAATGAAGCTGATTTTATTGAAATTGAATTTCAGAGCGGTATACCCATTGCAATTAATAATAAACAACAATCACCTTTAGAAATATTAAACATACTAAACGAAATGGGAGGTAAACATGGAATTGGAATTATCGATATAATCGAGAACAGACTCATAGGAATGAAATCTAGAGGAGTTTACGAAACACCAGGTGGAACTATACTATATACAGCTCATGAGTATCTAGAAAGTATTTGTCTTGATAAAACATCACTCCATTTAAAACAAAAATTTGCAACAGAATATGCCAAACTAATATATGATGGAAATTGGTTTACTCCAGCAAGGGATTCTCTAGATGCTTTTTTTGAAAGCACCCAATCAAATATTTCTGGAAAAATTAAGCTAAAATTATATAAAGGACACTGTTTATTTGCAGGAGCAGAATCAAAATATAGTCTTTTTAATAAAAACTATGCTACTTTTGAAAAAGATAATGTCTATAATCAAAGTGACGCGCAAGGATTTATTAATTTATTTGGTTTACCAATTACTATTCAAACCATATTAAAAGAAAAACTAAAGGCTTCTCAAGTAAATGACTATCGTGAAAAATTAAAAGCTTAGTGTTTATTTATTCCATTGTTCTGCAATAAAATGAAATAACGTTTTAATTCTTATGTTCTCTAGTCGATTTCGTGTCGTTAACAACCAAACATGTCCATAGTCTTCTAGAGAGTCATCAAGATTTATTTCTATCAATTTGTTAGTTTGAATATAATCTTTCAAATCCCAATATGATCGAACAATTATCCCCCCTCCTTCTAATCCATACTGATTAATTACGATGGAATAATTAGAAACAATTTTACGATTTTTTGCAAAATGAGCTAATTTTAAATTGCTATGCCTAAATTGCAATTTTTCATGAATATCTAAATATGCCAAATTATGGTTCTCTAATTCTTTTAAGTTTTTTGGAACTTTATGTTTGTTTAAATAGTCAGGTGAGCAAGCAAAAATAATTTTATTAGTTCCAATTTTTTTCCCATATAATGAAGATGAAGGCAATTGACCAATGCGTATTGCGAGATCTATATTATTTTCCAAAAGATCAAGATAGCTATCAGTAACTGTTAATTCTATGTTTAAGTCTGGATATATTTTGATGAACTCAACAATTCTTTTACCAAGAAAACTTGAAACTATTGAATTTGAACAAGTAACATGAATTTTACCTGCCATATTTTTTGTTTCAACAAATGACTGCTCTAAATCTGTAACTGCTTCCAACAATTTAATTGCATTTCTATAAAAAGAATCTGCTTCTTGAGTTGCAGACACTGTGCGTGTGCTCCGGTGAAATAAAATAGATTTTATATTTTCTTCTAAATTACTTATTTTATTAGATAAAGCCGCTTTTGATATTTTTAGTTTTGCAGCTGCCTTGGTATAGCTTTTCTCTTGATAAAGAAAAATAAAAGCGCGTATTTCATCTATGTTATTGATTTTCATTATATTTCCTATTGTTAATCATTTATAAACAATATGTTAATTAAATACTTTATTGATAACTTAATTTCAAGTGATAGTATTTAAAAACGGGAAATTAATAAAAGGAGAGACTCATGTTTGCATATACAGCACATAAAAACCCTAACTTAAATAAAATTCAATTTAAAAAGATTGAACTTGCCACACCAGAACCTACAGACCATGACTTGTTAGTAGAAGTAAAAGCAATATCTGTTAATCCAGTTGACTATAAAATAGCAGAAAGTACTAACAGTGAAGAAACAAATAAAATTTTAGGATGGGATGCAGCAGGTATTGTCGTTGGGAAAGGTAAATCAGTTAAAAATTTTAATATTGGTGATCATGTTTATTATGCTGGTGATATAACAAGACCAGGAACTAATTCACAATATCATTTAGTAGATGAAAGAATTGTTGGATTAAAACCAAAAACTCTAACTTTTAAAGAAGCAGCGGCCATTCCTTTAACAGCCATTACAGCTTATGAAGCATTGTTTGAACATTTTGCTCTTGATAAAAGTAACGGGAAGAAAATTCTTCTCATTGGAGCAGCAGGTGGGGTGGGTTCTATCGCTATTCAATTATTAAAAAATTTAACTAATACAAAAATTATTGCCACAGCAAGTAGAAAAGAATCGATGGCTTGGGTTAAATCATTAGGAGCTGATGTTGTTATAGACCACAATAACAACTTTCTAGATGAATTACATAAATTCGATATCCAATCAGTTGACAATATTTTTTGTATAAATGGCATTGAACAACACTTCGATAAAATGGTTGACGCTATAAAACCATTTGGAAAAATTTGTGCCATTGACGATCCAAAAGAAAAATTAGACATGATGAAACTAAAATGGAAAAGTGTAAGTTTTAGCTGGGAATTTATGTTTACACATTCCATGTTCCAAAGCGACAACATGTCATCACAAGGAAAATTATTAAATAAAGTAGCTCAATTAATTGATCTGGGAAAAATAAAAACAACTATTGGCTTAGATTTAGGAATTATATCTGAAAGTCATTTAGAATTAGCACACAAACAGCTACAAACAGGAAAAACAATTGGAAAAATTGTTTTAGATATGCCTTAATTAAGAACAAGAATATGATATTTACACGAGGTCAAATAACAAAAAGTGATTAGCAGTATCTTCTCCTAAAAAACTGAGAAGATCTCCTTCAGTAACCGCAGCACCATCACCAGCATTTAAAATAATCAGTTCATTTAGCCGAATACGACCTGCTATAACTTGTATCCAAGCATGACGTTTTTCATGCAATTTGTAACTGACACTATCATTTATAGTTAAAAGAGCCTTAAATATTTTTACATCTTGATTAATAAGGAGTGAATTTCTATCACCTGTTGGAGAAACAAGTAAAACAAACTTTTCATTTTGTTGATTAAAATTTTTTTGTTGATAGGAAGGCTCTAAATTCTTTTTATTTGGTTCAATCCAAATTTGGAGCAAATGTAACATATTTTCATTTGAATTATTATATTCACTATGTTGAATACCTTTACCAGCGCTCATTAATTGCACTTCACCTACATTTATAATAGATCCATTGCCAATGCTGTCTTTATGCGATAAAGATCCAGAAATAAGATAAGTAATAATTTCCATATTTTTATGCCCATGTAATGGAAAACCTTTTGTTGGCTTTACTTTATCTTCATTGATAACTCGTAATGAACGAAAGCCAAGATATTTTTGGTCATAGTAATCAGCAAAAGAAAAAGTATGGTATGTTTCTAACCAGTCATAATGAGCACTACCTCTTTCAATATTTTTTCTTATTTCTATCATATTTTTGCCTTTATAATTTACTATTTTGAGTTCTGTTTCATTTTATAGAATAGCAATTTTTTAGAAATACAAATAGTTTGTCTTTATAGTTTTTTATCTCATTTTTAATCTAAATTGGATTTTATCATTATTTTGATTAATGACAGTTTATGTTAAGTTATAATTAATAAAATATTTGACAATAATTAAAAATTAATTAATAATAATGTTTAATTATACTATTTAATTTTTAAAAGGAAAAACATGTCAAATTTACTGACACCTTGCTTATTTGTTGCGCATGGAAGCCCAATGAATGCCATTCAAAAAAATGATTATACATTAAAATTGAATGAAATAGGAAATAGTTTAAAGCAAAAAGTAAAAGCAATAATTTGTTTTTCTGCTCATTGGCAAACAGAAGGTCTCTTTATTTCAGGTGCTGATAAATTAAAAACTATTTATGATTTTTCAGGTTTTCCAGATGAATTATATAAAATTAATTATACACCATCTGGTGATAATGATTTAACCAATAAAGTTAAAAATGTCTTAGAAAATTTTCAACCACGTATTGATAACCAAAGAGGTATTGATCATGGCGCTTGGAGTGTTTTAACTCATTTATTTCCCAAAGCTGATATTCCTGTAGTTTTAGTAAGCCAAAATTTAGATTTTAAACTATCTCAACATTACGCAATTGGAGAAACATTAAAACTATTAAGAAATGAAGGTATTTTATTTATTGCTAGCGGTAATATCGTCCATTCATTTTTTTCTTATTCTGAAGATGTATCAGCTGTTTCTCCAGATTGGGCAATTGATTTTGATAATAAAATTAAAGAAGCTTTAATTTCTAAAGATCACAATTCAATTATCAGATATAGAAGAATTTATGGAAAAAGTGCAAAACTATCGGTTCCTACAGAAGAGCATTTTATTCCATTATTATACATTCTTGGTCTAAGAAATGAACAAGATCATTTAACTTTCTTTTATGAAAAATTTCAAAATAGTGGGATGTCTATGCGCAGTTTTCTTTTTTCATGAAGAAATAAAGAGAGACTTACTGCATGAGTAATTACATTGATTTATAGCATGGCAACTTTTGAAGTTCCTTGCTATAAGTTTTTAATTTTGCTAAAGCATGGAAGCTCATGTTTTTTAGGAGACAAAACAATGCAACAACCTTATTATATACCATTAAATTTAGAGGCAAATGAGGCAAATAGAATATACTGGAATGGCCAGTACTTTACAGTTGAATTGGTTCTTGTCATTTCTAAACAAATAGAAACAAAAGACGAAGTTAACAAAATTATTGAAGAATGCCCATTAGTGCTAAAATTGACTCCCTTTAAAAATCAATTTAGAGCAAAAATGCTCGCAAGCTTAAATGGGGAAGAGTCGACTGAAAAAGCAAAACTAATTGGTCTTACTCTCAATTTTAATATTAAGAATCTTACTTTATTAAATATTTTAGATTGCCGTGAATTGCAAACACTCCTTGACGGTGCTGGTAATGGCAATATAAATACGGAAGCAAGTCAAACTCTCACTTTAACGGAATCTGAAAAAGCTGACTTCAAAGTCGCATTTGAAAAACTTGCCAATGGCAACTTAAAACCACATTTAAGACAACCTTTTCTCTCTTACAATTCTGAATTAGCTGACTCAAATTGGCGTGATAATATTCCAGCCAGACAGAAAAAAGCCGCATTGATACCCTTTCAAGCTATTTTTCCATATTCTGGTGCAATAGAACGTTTTCATGACAAACAAGTTTTTGCCGTTGATGACTTATATTGTGTCAATCCAGATTGCGATTGTAATGAAGTAACTTGTGTTGTCTTAACTTTTGATCATAAATCGGGTAAAGAAATAACACATGGAGGTTTTAAATATCATTTTGAGAAAAAAACTTTTAAAAATATTCCAAATTTTCCTACACAATTTAATGCGCAAGAATGGTTTAAACAATTCAATAAAACCAGCCCATTTCAATTAAGCCATTTATTTGAATCTCGTTACCATTTCTTACGCAATGATAAGTAAACTTTAGTAGTTACTTTTTCGCTTTCTTTTTTGTTACTTTTTTCTTAGCAGGTTTTCTGGTTGTTTTTTTGGAAGTAGCTTTTTTTGCGGTCGTTTTTTTCTTTTTTGCTGCGCCTGTCTTTTTCTTTTTCGCTTTCGGCTTTTTTAACTCTTTTGCAAATGACCATGAATAACCATCTAAATCAACAACTGTACACATTCTATCTCCCCAGTAAAAATCTTCAGGAGAGACTATACTTCTACAACCACTGGCAATCGCTTTTTCATAGACCTTGTCAACATTATCAACAAACACATAAAAACTTTGTGGTGCTGATATATTTAAGGAAGCAGGAGCTCTAGCTGGACTGCCAATTGAATTTTCTGGGTGAATCATAAAAATCACCGTATTCTTATGAAACACATTGACATGATTAATCGTTCCATTTTGATCTTTCATCCCTTTGGTTTTAAAACCAAAAGCTTTGGTATAAAAATCTGCTGATCTTTCAAGATTTCTGACCGCTAGATAAGGAGAAAGCCATGGCATGCGAGAAGGACGAGGATCCATAATCAATTCCTTTAAAGTAAAGTGGATATGTAAGTAAACTATTCTTTATTTTGACAAAGACATCGAGGATGTTCAAGGTTTGTTAGGAAAAGATTTATCTCTATGAAAATAATTTGACAAATTTAACTAAAATTACTTTATATAATTTTCAAAACATTTAACAATATTATCTAAGCTATGCTTATAAGTAACTGGTATTGCATTATTAATTACATTTCCAAGTTTAAAGTGTCCATAATTTGGAAGACTTAAATTGCACATCTCTTTATCATCGTTTTTTTTATCTTGACTCAGTATAGTCTTAAGAAAATGAGTTGAAACCGTTTTAATTTTCTTTACTGGGTAATCATTTATGATCTCTGCAAGTAGACTTTCAAATTCTGGAACAAATTTATGAATAGTTAATAAATTATTACTGATCAGAAAATTTATACCATGAGCAACAGCAATACCATGTGGTAATGGATTTATTATATTTTCTTCTGAAAGCACTTCCAAAACATGTGCAAAAGTATGTCCTAAATTTAAAGCTGAGCGAATATCTTTTGTTTCATAAAAATCATTCTGCACGACTTGAGTCTTATATTGAATATTTTTTTCTATTAACAATTTCAATTCGTCAAATGAATAATTATTTTTGTAAATTTTATGAATCAGTTTGATATCATTATTTATCTCACCAAATATCCATGCATGTTTTAATGCCTCCACTAACCCACAGAGTATTTGCGGTGAAGAAAGTGTGTGAAAGAAATAAGGAGCATAGATGTAAGCTTCTGCTTCCTTAAATAAACCAACTAAATTTTTACCAAAAGGAAAAAAATTAACACCAGTTTTTCCGCCTAAACCAGCATCAATCGCGGCAAGTAAGGTTGTTGGAACATAATAAATTTCTGACTGCAACAAACCAGATATAAATCCAGCCAAATCAAGAAGAATACCTCCACCTATAGCAATCATTTTCTTGCAACCGTTCGGGATAGAATTCATAATGTTACGAACATTTTCTAAATTTTTATTCTTCTCACTTGCTTCAAAGACAAAATAACTAGAATTACTTAAGATTTTTGTTAGTCCAGAGAAATTTTTAAAGACATTTTGATCAATTACAAAATAGATTTTCTCGTTTAATAATGAATGAATAAATAACAAAAATTCATTTTCATTATAATAAAAAAATTCACCAAATTTATGTTCACATGAATTATCTATGCTTTCAGAAATAAACCCTCTTTTATAAATTTTCTTTGCTAAGATAAAAACATCTGCATTAAAATTTTCATGATTTTGCGGATTATCTTTTCGGTTTAAATTATTTGCAAAAAAAGTTTTTAAAATTAAATCTAGCTCATCAAATTTAGTTATGAGAAGATGGTTCATTTTATATCCTAATTACTAGCAAGAAATTTAGGTTTTACAGCAATTTGACGTAACAAATGATCAGCTAGTACAAGCCAAAACATGGCTTCTACCAATGGCACTGCCCGAGGCAGGACACAAGGGTCATGTCTACCTTTTTCTATTTTTATACGAGTCTCAGTAAAATTTCTGGTTATGGTGTCCTGTTCTTTAAAAATAGTAGATACAGGTTTAAAACCAACAGAACAAACAATTGGCATCCCATTTGTTATACCGCCCTGCACGCCTCCAGAACGATTTGTCGTTGTCACAACCTTTCCGTTTGCATCAGTTGCAAAGGGATCGTTATTTTCACTCCCTTTTAAAAAAGTAGCCGACATCCCCTCACCAATTTCAAAACTCCGAACAGCTGGCAAACTCAACATAGCCTTTGCAAGATCTGCTTCAAATTTATCGAAAACGGGTTCTCCTAAACCAGCAGGAATATGTCTCGCTACACATTTCACAATACCACCAAGAGAATCTCCTTCAGATTTAGCGCTTAATATTGCACTTTTCATAAGAGTTTCAGCAACTACATCAGGACAACGAATGTGACTGGTTTCAACTGCCGCAAGATCGACAATATTTTCATCAACTTTTGCTTGTATAGTATGTATTCTATCGACCCAAGCTACGACTTCTACTTTAGGAAGCAAAGACAAAACAAAAGTCTTAGCCACACTGGCGGCCGCGACTCTGCCAATAGTTTCTCTAGCACTTGCTCGTCCCCCACCGCCTACAGCTGTTACGCCATATTTTATAAAATAACTATAATCTGCATGGCCTGGGCGAAAAATGGAATTGATCTCTGAGTAATCCTGTGTTTTTTTATCTTGATTACGAACCATTATAGTAATAGGTGAACCTAATGTAACAGAGTTTTCTATACCAGATAAAATTTCGCATGTATCAGATTCAGATCGTGGTGTAGTAAATTCGTTTTGCCCAGGTTTTCTTCTATTTAAAAAAATTTGGACATCATGTTCATTTATTTTTAACCCAGCTGGGCATCCATCAACAACACAACCAAGAGCTTGGCCATGCGATTCACCAAAAGTTGTGACTCTAAAAAGAGTACCAAATTGACTTGCCATATTAATCACCACTACTTTCAATTATATTAAATCCTATGCTTTGCATCTGTTGAAAAAATTTAGGCGCAGTTTTTTCAACACATTTAGGATTTAATAAAGTAACACTATTCAAAAGACTGCATAATATAAATCCTGACATGGCAAACCGATGATCTTCCCAAGTCGCAAAACAGCCTTTTCCAACAAGAGAGGTATTTTCAATAGGATAAATTGTAAACCCGTCTGGAAACTCTTCAATTTTTAAACCTAATTCACGAACATTTTTAACAAAACATGAAATACGATCACTCTCATGATGACGAATATGTGCAACACCTTTAACTGTAATTGGTGAATCAGCAAACAAACCAATGACTCCTAGGGTTAAAGCTTGATCACTTAGGAAAGAAAAATCAAATTCAAAATTTCCTTTTGGTTTTAAATTAACAGGTCTCTTATTTACAATAGTTTTATCA
>CAYSZE010000347.1:0-4648 GCA_964435255.1 uncultured Oligoflexia bacterium | reverse complement strand
AATTTTCTGTTTCAGGCTGACCTTCTTTGTTTTCTTCTGCGATAAAAACATTCCTTTTTTGAACTTCTATCACGCGGCCATTACGATAACCTTTTTTATAATAAAGATTTAATTTTTCATTTAATTCTTTTTCTGAAAGGTTTTCTTCAGGAGAATTAATTAACCAATCATCAATAATGCGCCCTCGTACTGACCTTTTTTCTTTTTTTATCTTCTCAATTTTTTTAAAATTGTTACGTCGTTCATCTTGAACGTCAAAGTTTTTTATGCGAGCCAAGTTCTTACTCCTATTGATGTTTGCCCACAATACGTTTATACATCATCACGCAATGCTTGGAAACCAACTCTAAACAGGCGTACGATTCTTATGGAACATGAAAACAATATAGACAACTCTTCAATAACTTATTTACGCCAAGACTCTCTTTCGCGTTTGGAATGGTTTAAAATAACAGGTTTCTTGGCAGAACTTGCTACTTTTCCTCACTCAAAAATTGAACTTACACAATTAGAGCCTTGGTTAGACAAAGAAAACCGTGACTTTTTCTTTTTAACCACAGCTGAAATGCTCGAGCTAAATACGACTGGTTCAGGACTTACCCTAGAGTCATTTGATTTTCAATTATTTGAAAACAGTTTAAAACGCGAGGGCATTCTCTCTCCCTTGGCCTTATATCAAATTTTAACCGCTTTAAAGTTAGCGATAAATACATTCAACTTTTTCAAACAAGAAAAATCAAGAATTCTAAAATATCCCAAACTCTCTGAATGCGCCTTTCTTTTGCGCCCACATCCTGAGCTTATGCATAAATTGCTTAAAAGCATTGATTCTCAAGGCTCTATTCTTTCCTCTGCGTCACCTGAACTTTATGCGGCTCGCAGTCGGGTAGAACATGCGAAAAGAAAAATTGTGGAGCATTTAGAAGAGATCATAAGAAAACAAGAAATCAAAACATCTCTACAAGATGGTGTTTGGATGCTCAGAGAGGGCCGTTATGTCCTGCCCGTCCGTGCTGATAGAAAATCAGGTGTAGAAGGGATTCCAAGAGGCGTCAGTCAATCAGGTTCAACAGTATTCATAGAACCCAATGCACTCGCACTCCAACACGCGCAACTAGAAAAAGCGCAAAATGATGTTGAAATTGAAGAAAACCGTATCATCCGTGAACTTTCGAAGGAATGTTTTATAATAAAAGATGACATTCTTTTTAATGCCGAACAGTTGACTTTGCTAGATATCATAAATGCGCGCTCGCTTTTTGCGGGCCTCATAAAGGGACATTTACCCACTTTTATAAAACAAGATGATAAATCATTGCGTTTTTCATTTTTAACAGCAAAACATCCTTTATTTTTATTAGAAAAAAAACAATGTGTTGCTAATGATTTAGAATTAAAGCCCGTTAAAAATTCAAATTCACCTGCAGTTTGGGTATTAAGTGGCCCCAATGCGGGTGGTAAAACGGTTGCCATGAAAACAGTTGGTGTCCTAACTCTTATGGCAAAAGCTGGTTTATTTGTTTCATGCGAAAAAGCAGAACTTATAGAATATGAAGATATCTTTGTGGAGTTAGGTGACAGACAAAATAGGGAAGAAGATCTCTCAACCTTTTCTGGGCATTTGTCACAAATAAAAAAAATAGCTGAACTTTCTAATGACAAAACTTTAATTTTACTTGATGAAGGATTTGTTGGCACAGATCCCGCAATAGGTGTTGCGATGGCAAGAGCCACTTTAGAATTTTTTGCGCAAAAAAATGCTACAGTGATCATAACCACGCATTTTTCTAATTTAAAAACTTTAGCTGACGGTGATTCTAGGTTTTATAATGGCAGCATGGAATTTGAACCCCATAGGCTTTTGCCAACTTATAAATTATTAAATGGAATACCTGGACAAAGTTATGCAATAGAACTTGCTGAGCGGATGGGTCTAAGTTCAGAAATTATTCAAAAAGCAAGAAATTACTACGGTAATGAAGCACAAAGAATGGAAAATATTCTTAAAGAATTGCAATTGAAAAAAATACTTGTTAATGAAGAATACATAAAGCAACAAGACCTAACTCAAAAATTAACTACGCAGTTAAATGCATTACAACATGAAAAAAATAAACTTTCAGAAATCAGAGAAGACTTAGTTGATAATTATCGCAATAAATTACAAAAAAGATTAAATGCTTTTGAAAATAGACTTAATATTCGCGAACGGCAATTTGAAAAACAAAAAGAAAATTTATTAAAAGATATACAAACTACAGCACCACTTTCTGACCTTTCAGAAAATCTTCCAGAAAATAATAAAATAAAAGAAACTACTGATAAAAAAAATATAGTAAATGAAGATAAAGAAAATAAAGCATCTTCCAGACCCAAAAAACTATCAGGCTTTGAAGCTTTAGCGCAATTAAAACTTCCTAAAAAACAGAATCAAGCTCAAAGTTATATTGATTATGACGACTTAGATGAAAAGGCGAATAAGTTTAGAGCTCCTAAACATATGTCTAGTCGCGCCTTACTTGATGAAGCAAAATTAAGTCTTAATTTAATTAAACAATCTTATGATAATATTGAAGAACATTTAAACGATGATTTAAATATTTTACAAGATATAGAAAAAAATACTAAAGCAAAGATAAAGAACGCTAAAGAAACAGCTTTAGATATCAAAACACAAGGTAAAACTCCTGACTTTTGGCAAGTCGGAATGACAATCAAAAGTACTCGTTTTAAAGACAAAGGAAAAGTAATCAAGTCAGCCGATTCTAAAGGAAATATTGAATGCTTATTTGGAATAATGAAAGTAAAAATCCCTTATTACGAACTACAGCTTGTGGAATCTTCTGACAATTTCCATGCAACATCTCTTCCAAAAGTAAAAACACAAGTCTCTAAGAAAACAAAAACATTAAATGTTTTAGATTCTGAAATTCCTTCAACATTACAACATTCAGGTAACACTATAGATCTGCGCGGTCTTACTGTTGACACTGCTTTAGATAAACTCGATCTAGAGTTAGATAAAATGCATCGCACTGAAGTAGAACGTGTGATCATAATTCATGGGCATGGCATGGGCAGAGTAAAAGAATCCGTTCGAAAACATATCGAAGAAGTAACTTATAAACTACGTTTTCGTAACGGCAGACAAGGAGAAGGTGGTGATGGAGTCACCATAATCGAGTTTGATCTCTAAAATTTTAATATGTCCTTGATTTTATATTTCTTAATATGAAATACTAAGTAACATATTCACTTAAAATTCAATAGGAGTCTTAAATATGAGTAGAACGGATTTGTTGAGCGTTGAGGGGGTTGTTACCAATGTTTTTGCAGGCGGAAAATATTCCGTTAGCTTAAGTACAGGGCAAATAATTTCCGCAAAAATTTCAGGTAGAATGCGTAAATATCAAATCAGTGTCATTATTGGAGATAGAGTGACAGTTGGACTTTCTCCTTATGACGTGAGTCATGGCCTTATCATTTCCCGCGAAAAATTAGCGCAAAAAGCCAAATAATTTTATAATTTCAAAATTTTTTATTCTATTTTATTTGCAAAAAAACGACAAATTATAGTGGCTATAACCCAACCTAAAAAGGCTCCTGCAATAACATCACTTAAAAAGTGGTAATGCATAAAAATCTGACCTATTGCTAATAAAATACCTGGCAGTAAAAGGATATTTTTGTACTTTGGATAAAAATAAAGCAGTACACTAAAAAAAGCAAAAGTAACTGTCGTATGTCCAGAAGGAAATGACTGATAAGCAGAGCCTTTTTGAAAAAAATGAAACCCATAAGCATTATGCACTAACAAAGAGGGGTTTGCATCGATCCAAGTATCAGGCCAATACCGACCGAAAACGAATTTTAAAAAATCTTTAATATGAACACTTATAGCTACAGAAGCCATTGATAAAAATAAGACATTTATTATTTTAGATTGTTCAAATCGTTTGAAAAATAATATAAAGAACATAAAAAACAATATTAAAAAACCAATGATAACATCAGGTATATGAGTTAAAATTTTAAAAATAACAAAAGTATTTATCCCATTATTATGAATAAAATGAACTAAAGGAATGTCAATAAAAAAATAGCTAATAAAAAGAAAAGGAATGATTAAATATCTTAACAATGTAAACCTCAAAAAATTTGACTTACCTGAAAAGATAAAAATTTACAATAATTAATTTTTTAATTGATCAATTTGTTTATTAATTTTAGCAATTATATCGTTTCCTACTTTATAAGAACACATAAGATAACGTTTTTCACCACTTGGAACATCTTCTAAATCTTTAATTTCAAGATTCAAATTAAAATCTGGATTCATTTTTAACAAATATTCACTCTCATTTCTCCCAACTAATAAATAATCTGCTTTATCATGGATAATATTATAAAACATTTCAGTATTATCAGCAGAGGTCAAAACGATATTGCTTGCAGGAGAAGCTTTAAACACAGAATTATCAAAGTTCTTATGTTTTCTCATCAAGTCATCAAAATAAACACCGTAACTATAGCCTACTTTAACTAATATTTTAAAATTATGGTTCAAAATTAGCTCTTTTAATGTATTTATGTTTTTAAACTTATCAGAATTTTTTTTATATAAAACAACCATTTGTTTATCTTGGAA